>NZ_JBJHPC010000031.1:0-27296 GCF_045257485.1 Streptomyces sp. YS-3
GGACGGCCCGCACGCAGCGCTCGGCATCGGTGTACATGGCCGCGGGGGCCGCCGCCCCGGCGGCCCCCGCGGCCATGTACACCGATGCCGAGCGCTGCGTGCGGGCCGTCCAGTCCAAGGACGCCCGTTTCGACGGGTGGTTCTTCACCGCCGTCCTCACCACCCGTATCTACTGCCGGCCCAGCTGCCCCGTCGTGCCGCCCAAGGTCGAGAACATGACCTTCTATCCGAGCGCCGCCGCCTGCCAGCAGGCCGGGTTCCGGGCCTGCAAGCGGTGTCGGCCGGACACCACGCCCGGCTCCCCGGAGTGGAACGCCCGCGCCGACTCCGTCGCCCGTGCCATGCGCCTCATCCGGGACGGCGTCGTCGACCGCGAGGGCGTGACCGGGCTCGCCGCGCGGCTCGGGTACAGCGAGCGCCAGATCGAGCGCCAGCTCCGCGCCGAGCTCGGCGCCGGGCCGCTCGCCCTGGCCCGGGCCCAGCGCGCCCAGACCGCGCGGATCCTCATCGAGACCACCGCCCTCCCGATGGCCGACGTCGCCTTCGCGGCGGGCTTCGCCTCGGTGCGCACCTTCAACGACACCGTCCGCGAGGTCTTCGCGCTCGCCCCCACCGAACTGCGCGCCCGCGCCGCGCGGGGCATCGCCCATCGGGCCCCCGGCACGATCGCTCTGCGGCTTCCCTACCGCGCCCCGCTCAACCCGGACAACCTCTTCGGGCACCTGGCGGCGACGGCGGTGCCCGGTGTGGAGGAGTGGCGGGGCGGCGCGTACCGCCGCACGCTGTCCCTCCCGTACGGGCACGGCATCGTCGAACTCACCCCCGGTCCCGACCACATCGGCTGTCTGCTCTCCCTCACCGATCTGCGCGACCTCACCATCGCCATCAGCCGCTGCCGCTGGATGCTCGACCTCGACGCCGACCCGGTCGCCGTCGACGACCGGCTGCGCGCCGACCCGCTGCTCGCCCCGCTGGTCGACAAGGACCCCGGACGCCGGGTGCCGCGTACCGTCGACGTGGCGGAGTTCGCCGTACGGGCGGTGCTCGGCCAGCAGGTCTCCACCGCCGCCGCCCGCACCCACGCGGCCCGGCTCGTGGCGGCGCACGGCGAACCGGTGGCCGACCCGGGGGGCGGGCTCACCCATCTGTTCCCCGCCCCGCAGGCGCTGGCCGGTCTCGACCCGGAGTCCCTGGCCCTGCCGCGCAGCCGCCGTACCACCCTGACCACGCTGGTCGCGGGCCTGGCCGACGGCAGCCTCGCGCTGGGCATCGACACCGACTGGGACCGGGCCCGGGCCCAGCTCCTGGAGCTGCCGGGCTTCGGCCCCTGGACCGTCGAGGTGATCGCGATGCGGGCGCTCGGCGACCCGGACGCCTTCCTCCCCTCCGACCTCGGCGTGCGCCGCGCGGCCCGCTCCCTCGGCCTGCCGTCCTCGCCCGCCGCGCTCACCGCGAGCGCCGCGGCCTGGCGCCCCTGGCGGGCCTACGCGGTCCAGTACCTCTGGGCGACCGACGACCACCCCATCAACCACCTCCCCGTATGAGGACCTCCACGATGACCACCACACACACCGTCACCGACAGCCCGTACGGGCCGCTCACCCTCGTCGCCGAGGACGGCGTCCTCAGCCGCCTCTACATGGAGGGCCAGCGCCACCGGCCGCCCCAGGAGACCTTCGGCGAGCCCGACGACGGCGGGCCTTTCCCCGAGGTGATCCGCCAGCTCGACGCGTACTTCGCGGGCCAGCTCACCGCGTTCGACCTGGAACTGGACCTGCGCGGCACCGACTTCCAGCGCGCGGTGTGGGACCAGCTGCGAAGCATCCCGTACGGCGAGACGCGCAGTTACGGGCAACTCGCCCAGGCGCTCGGCAAGCCCGGCGCCTCGCGCGCGGTGGGCCTGGCCAACGGCAGGAACCCGGTGGGCATCATCGTCCCCTGCCACCGCGTGATCGGCTCCGGCGGCGGTCTGACGGGGTACGGCGGCGGGCTCGACCGCAAGCAGCGGCTGCTGGCCTTCGAGAAGGGGGCGCCGGAGGACGCCCTGTTCTGAGGGCCCGCCGCGCTCGCTCAGTCGCCCACCAGCAGCGCCCCCAGACGAAGGAACGCCTTGTACGTCTCCGGCGCCAGCCAGGACAGCTCCACCGTGCTGCCCGTCGTCAGATGGCCGTCGCGGGGGATCATGAGGACACCCCTGCAGCGGGAGCTCAGGCTGCGGATGGTGGCCGCGTCCAGGGTCCAGCCGGCGGCCGGGCGGCTGTGGTTGAGGACGACCACCGCGTCCGCCACCAGGTCGGGGCGGCCCAGCGCCATCAGCCGGTCGACGGCCTGCTGGGCCTGGGTGACCCCGGCCGGGTCGGCCCGGGAGACGATCACCACGCGGTTGGCGAGCTCCAGCACCGCCTGCGGGAACTTGTCCGTGTCGGCGAGCACGATGTCGAAGTAGGGGGCCGTCACCTCCGCGACCCTGCGGTACTCCTGATCCGAGAACTGGCCGACCGTCGGCGGGTGCGAGACCGAGTCGTTGGCCAGCACCATCAGCCCGGAGCGGTGCTGGGAGAGGAAGAGGCGCAGCACCTCGAAGCCGGAGACCTCGTGGGCGGAGTGGGCCAGCTCGGTCAGCCGGGCCGCCGTCGCCCGGTACACGCGGCGCGCCAGATGGATGTGGCTGCCCGCGTGCCGGTCGGTGTCGACGGCCAGGACACGCTCCTGGCGCTGCTCGGCCAGGATCGCGCCGAGCACCGTGGTGGTCGTGGTGCACCCGGCCCGGTCCTTCACCCCCAGGACCGCGATCCGCAGCGGCCGGCTCAGCGGCGCCCGGATGGCACGGATCCACTCCTCGCGGCCCGCCTCGTCCTCCGGGTCCTCCTCGGCGTCGGCCGCGACCTGGTCGTCGTCCTCGTCGTCCCACTCCACCGGCGTCCCCAGGAGCGAGCCGAACGCCTCGGCCATCTCCCGCGCGGTCGGCCGGGCCTCGGGCTCCTCGTCCACCGAGCGCAGCAGCAGATCGCGCAGGCTCTCCTCCAGACGGCGGAACTCCGGGTGGTGGCGCAGCACGTCGTGCTCGTACCAGCGCCAGTGCCGTCCGGTGACCGCTTCGAGCAGGATGGTGCCCACCGCGTACACGTCGCCAGCGGCGATCCGGGACTCGCTCCAGGAGGTCACCTCCGGGGCGCGGTAGGGCGAGTTGGTGGGCATGGCCAGCGACGACGCGCTGGAGGCGCCGTCGATCCGGGCCGACGCCCAGCTGATGATGTGCAGCGTCCGCTCGGTGACGAGGACCGTCCCGGGTGTCAGCGAGCCGTGGACCAGGCCCCGGCGGTGACAGCGGTTGATGGCCCGGGCCAGGCTCCAGCCCAGCCAGGCGAGGAGCGCGGAGTCGCGCAGCGGTCCGGTGGCGTGCAGCACCGCGCGCAGGGTCGGCGCGGGAAGGCCGGTGCTCAGGCTGTCGAGCCGCAGCGCGATCCAGGGGGTGCTCCAGCTGAGGCCGGGGCGGAGGTCGCCGGCGATCACCCCGGGCGCGTACACCCCGTCCATCCGCCGCAGCGCACGGTACTCGGTGGCGAGCAGTTCGCGGGCGACCGGCGGGTCCGAGGTGTGGGCGACCCGGAGCAGCACCTTCCGGCCGTCCGCGTCCTCGCCGATGTACGCGACGGGCTTGCCGCCGGTGTCCTGCCGCATCAGCAGCGTGTACGGGCCGAGCGCGTGCAGGTCCTGGAGGCGCAGCGGCAGCCAGCAGGGTGCTGTCTCCAGCCCGGACGGCAGCCCCACCTGCTGGTACTCGGTCACCGGCGGCGGCCGGACGGGCGCCATCGGCCGCGCCCCCAGATGGGTCAGCAGCCGGTCCTCCAGCCAGGCGAACGGCCGGGTCCCCGGCAGGAGTTCGCCCGTCCCCGACGGGTGGGCGAGCCAGGCGGGGAAGTCGGGGGAGCGGCCCACCAGGGTGGCGAGGCGGTCGGTGACCGCGCGGGTGGTGCGCAGCAGGTCGATGGGGGAGGCGGTGTCGAGCAGGATCTCCTGGACACCGTCGAGGAAGCCGAACCGGCGGTGCTGGGCGGGCAGGGCGGCGCCGGGCGGGTCGGCCCGGCGCATCAGGCCGCCCAGGAACACCTCGGCCAGGTGCGCGGTGTCGGAGCGCCACGGCACGGCCGCCTGGACGAGCCGCATCACCGGAACCGTCAGCGGCGAGATCGCGGCGAGGTGCGCGGCGAGCCGGTACGCCTGCGGGGACGCCGCGTCCCGGAACCGCAGCACCGCGTCGGCCGGGTCCGTGCCCCGGGTGGCCGCCTCGCCCCGCAGGCCCCGCGCGCCCGGCGGCGCGAGCAGCGGCAGCTCGGCGCCGGCCCCGGGCGACGCCACCAGCCGTGCCCAGGCGGCGACGGCCGGGGGACACGGCTCCAGTACGGGGACCGGCACCCCGGGGAAGCGGTCGCCCAGGCCCGGCGGCAGCAGCGGGTCGGTCACCTCCCAGGTGTGGTTGGCCGCGCCGCGCCGCCGGGTGGTCACCGACCACTGCTCCGAGCGGATGCCCGAGGCGTCCCACATATGGGACGGCAGCGCGTGCACCACGGCCGTCGGGCCCTGGCGCGCCCAGCGTTCCAGCGCGGAGTGCATCCGTCCGTCGCGCCAGCACGCCCCCACCCCGTCGCTGATCACCAGGACCAGGGTGCGGCCCGAGGGGTCGGCGGCGGAGGCGGGGGAGAGCAGCGGGCCGCCGGGGTCGAAGGGGCGTACCCGCAGGCCCGGCGCGTCGGGCGAGCGCGCGTCCAGGCCGTGCACCCGGATGTCGCGGAAGGCGCCCAGCCGCTCGAAGACGGAGCGCAGTTCGGTGGCGAGCCTGCGCCACAGCAGCATCGACAGGCCGTCGTCGATGAGCAGGGTGAGGTCCAGCCAGCGCCGCCGGGCGGGCCGCAGCACCACGTCGGGCAGACCGCTCTCGGCCATCGCGGTGGCGGTCGCCTCCTCGTCGAACTCCCAGAAGTGCGAGCCGGGACGGGGCTGTTTCAGCAGCCGCAGGGACCGGCTCAGCCGCAGTTCGCCGTCGCCGAGCGCCTTCTCCTCGGGCACGCGCACCGGCAGGGCCCCGGTGCCCTGGACCGGGAGCGGCGGGGAGGCGGTGGCCTCGGTGAACTCGGGGGCGCTGCGGGAGGCCGCCGCCGCGTGCAGGGCGCCCAGCAGCTGGGTGGGAAGCGGCGGCTGGGAGCCCTCGCCCTCCCCGGCCTGAGCCGCCGGGCCGTCCGGGGGCACCGCCGTGCCCTCGGGCGGCGTCCGGGTCGCCTCCCAGGGCTCCGGGTCCGGCCGGCGCGTCCGGTCCGGGGCAAGGGCGCTCGCGAGCGGCGCGGCGGAGCCCCGGGGCAGCCGGGTGGCGAGCCACAGCGTGTCCAGCAGCTCGTGCGTGGACAGCTCGTGGCCCACCAGGGCGGCGAGCCCGGCCAGGGCGTCCGGGGGCTCCGCGCGCGGCACGGCTAGACCGATCCGCCCAGCCGGTGGAGCACCGCGTCCAGCAGGCCCTCGGCGTTCAGATTCACCCCGCCCTTGCGCAGGAACACCGCGTTGAGCAGCTGGTCGGTGGCGAGCTCGCCCGGCGCCCGGCGGTTGAGGAAGGCGTGCAGCAGGTCGTCCACGCCGTCGAGGGCCCCGTCGCCCAGGTGCGCGGCCACGATGTCCCGCAGCCGCTCCTCGTCCGGGTCCGGCAGGTCCAGGCGGACGCAGCGCCGCAGGAACGCGGGCGGGAAGTCCCGTTCGCCGTTGCTGGTGATCACCACCACCGGGAACTCACGGCAGCGCACCACCCCCCGGTGGACCGTCACCCGGCCGCCGTCGGGGTCATGGGTGAGCACCGGCACCTCGGACTGCGCCTCCGGCAGCCGTGACAGCTCGGGGATCTCGAACTCGCCCTCCTCGAACACCGTCAGCAGATCGTTGGGAAGGTCCACGTCGCCCTTGTCGAGCTCGTCCACCAGCAGGACCCGGGGCCGGCGGCCGGGAACGAGCGCGGTGCCCAGCGGGCCCAGCCGGACGAAGGTGCCGATGTCCGGCTCGGGTGAGCCGTGCTCCTGGCGCAGATGGGTCTCGCGCAGCCGCCCGATGGCGTCGTAGCCGTACAGCGCGTCCTTGAGCACGGACCGGCTGTTGACGGGCCACTGGAGCACCGGGCCGAGCGACAGCTCGTGCGCGACGGCGTGCGCCAGGGAGGACTTGCCGGTGCCGGGGTGGCCGGTGACCAGGAGCGGGCGGCGCAGATGCAGCGCCGCGCTCACCACGTCGGCCTCGGTGCGGCCGATCAGATACGGGCGGTGGCGCACCCGGGTGCCCGGGGCGCCGCCCGCGAACTGGCGCCACGGCGGCGCCTCGGGGAACTCCACCTCCCGGGGTGTGCGGTCGCCGCGGAAGAGCCGCCACCCGTCGTTCTGCGTCATGTCGCCTGATCCGTTCCTTCCGAGGGGCGGCCGATGGCTTCCGGTACGCCCGGCTCCTGCGCGGGGTCGGCGAGCTGCAGCTCGTCGGGGAGCGGCAGCTCGGCGTCCTCCCACACCAGGGCCGGCCGCGTGGGCACCTCGGGGTCCGTGTAGGCGCGGACCCGGAAGTGCCGGACTCTTTCGGGGAGTTCGTCGACGGGTCCGTGCGGCGCGGCCCCGTCGAGGCGGGCCGCGTCGGCGGGCTCGACGGCCGCGCGGTCCCACAGGACGATCGGGACCCCCATGGCCAGACAGAAGTGCAGCAGCCGCGTCCGGCCGGCGGGGGGCCCGTGCAGGAGGACGCGCGCGGCGTCGTAGTGGGTTGTCTTGAGCAGCCGGATGAGCTCCATCTCGTCGGAGATCCGGTGGTCCGCGACGAGCGGCTCGCTCTGGTGGCGGGCGCCCCAGCGGCGCTTCAGGTCGCCCGCGCCGGTGCGCGAACGGCGTCTGATCTGCGGGCAGCGCAGCACCAGATGGAAGTCCTCGCCCAGCCGCGCCGGGAAGAACTCGTCGGCGCCGGCCCCGTCCCACTCGTCCACCGGCAGGTGCAGCGCGTCCGGGGCGACGGAGACCGCGACCAGCGCCACGTTCTGCCCGGCGCCCTCCGCGCCCCCGGCCACCTCGCGCACCAGCCGGGCGATCTCCCGCCCGGTGCGCGGGCGGTCGGTGCCGGTGGCGGTACGGGCGGCCGTGCCGTCGGCGCGCATCCGCCACACCGCGCACCGGTAGTGGCCGGCCGGGTCCTGGGGGTGGCGGGCGAGCTCCACCAGGACGCGCACCCCGGTACCGGCCGACCGGGCCGACCAGCGTGCCGCGTCCGCCCGGCGCTCGCCCAGCGCCGAGGGGTGGATGCCGAGCCGGGCCGCGACCCGGCCGCTCCACTCCTGGAGCGCCTGGCAGGTCATACCGCCGGTCTCCGCGGCGGCGTACTCCACCACCCGCAGCAGGGCGGGCAGCCGGGGCGTCTCGTGCGGCACCGGCGAGCCGTCGCCGGGCCACTCCTCCAGCTCGCGGACCGCGCCGGGCACGTCCTCGGGGGCGAGCCGCGCGGCCGTCAGCGAACGGGGCAGGTCCACATAGGGCAGCGCCGCCGTCGCCGCCCGGGGCAGCAGCCCCGGATCCCGGCGGGTGAGATGGTCCCACTTCACCAGCAGCGCCCGGTGTTCGGCGACGGAGAGCAGTCCGGCGGCGTCGGTGAGCCGGCCGAGCGCGAGCAGCCGGTCCAGCCCGGCGCGGTCCCGCGCCCCCTCCAGGGAAGGCGCCAGCGACTCGGCCAGGGTGGGCAGCGCGCGTTCGACCGTGCACAGCACCACCGCGAGCTCCTCCACCGACGGCGCCGTCCCGTCCGTCCGGGTGCGCAGCCCGAGCGCCGCGCCGAGCGCGGTGGCATGTGCCGCCCGTACGGTGGGATCGCCCAGCAGGGCGTGCAGCGGGCCGACCATCATGTCCCGCACCGAGTCGTCGCCCGCCGCGCCGCCGCCCTCGCGCGCCCCGAACACCGGGTCCGGCGCCGCTCCCACCCGCGTCAGCTCCTGCCGGACCGACTGCCAGGTCAGGCCCCAGCTGCGGCGCAGGGTGTGCTGGGCGTCGAACTCCCCTGCCGGCGGGGTGATGCGGCCCATCACCAGGCCGACGGCCGCGCCGTCGGCGGGCGACCACAGGGGCCCGCCGCTGTACCCGTCGTCCACGGCCGCGCCCGAGAGCCGCCCGTCGAGATAGCCGACCCGCCCGTCGCACGAGCCGACCTGGACGTCCGCGTACGAGAACGGCTGGCCACCGCCGTACCAGGCCCGCACCAGCTGTCCGGCCCGCATGTCCTGCCAGCGCACCGGGCCCACCGGGGACGGCGGCTCCTCGTCCAGTTCCAGTACGGCCAGGTCGCCGCCCCACTCCGGGGAGCCGTCGGCCACCGGGCCCTGGTGGTGCGCGGCGCGTGGCGGCACCCAGGCCACCAGCCGCGCCTGCCGGGCGCCCGCCGCGCCCGCGGCCAGCGCGGGGAAGGAGACGTCGAGGGTGACCGCGCCCGGATCGCGCGGGCTCAGCATCCGCAGGCCGAGGGCGGCGTTGACGACGTGTGCGCAGGTCAGCAGTCTGCGCCCGGCGAGGTAGACACCCGCGCCGGCGGTGCGTCCCCGGTCGGCCGAGAGCACCCGCACCAGCGCGCCGCGCGCGTCGGCCGACGGGTCCGGGTCCGGCGCCTTGAACCAGCCCACGGCTCAGTTGCCGCCGGTGTCCGTGCCGGGGCCCGGGGCGTCGGGGCGCAGGTTCCAGGTGGCCGAGACGGTCATGCTCGCCTGGCCGTTGGCACCGACGATCCCGAGCTTGAGGTCGTGCCCGATCTGGACCCCGAAGCCGACCGCGAGCGAGTCGGGCGGATCCGCGATGCCCCGTACGGCGTCGTGCACCTGCTGCAGGACGGGCCCCAGCGGTCTCAGCACGGCCGCGAGGGTGTCCGTGGCGAGCGCCGCGACCCGCTCGCCGCGCCCGGCGGGCGTCCCCCCGCCGACCCCGCCGGGCAGATCGTCGTCCGGGGCCGTCCGGGGTACGCCGACGGGTGAGAGCCCGACTCGGACGCGGGCGCCGTCGTCGAGGATGAGTTCCACGTAGTCGTCATGCGGCACGGGGACATTGTGCGGCCAACGGGCCGACAGGGCAGCAGAGTTGACGGAACCGGAGGCGTACGGTCGTCAGCCCACCCGCCGCCCGTTCTCCGGCTCCGCCGTCCCCGTCCCGGCCGCCGGCACGTCGAGCGTGGCGAGCACCCCGTTGCCGAGCCGGTCCAGCGGATGCGCGGTGATCTCCTCGCGCGCCACCGGCCGCCAGTCGAGCAGCTCCTCCTCCTGGAGGCGGACCGCCCGCAACCGCTCCTCGGTGAGGACGCCGCCGTCGTACAGGTACGCGGCGATCGGCGGCCGGGCCCTGCCGCGCTATGGAGGTTTTGTCGGGCGGCACGCCGTCCCACCGTGCATGACGCCTATGGGCAGGGGTGCGCCCGGCGGATAGGGTCGTCAGCGGCGCGACTGCCTGTTCGACAGCAAGGGATGGCAAGGTGACGGACGGAGCAGTTTTGGAGACCGCGCGCGTGCTGGTGGCGGCGGACAAGTTCAAGGGCTCGCTGACGGCCGTACAGGTCGCGGAGCGGGTGACGGCCGGGCTGCGGCGGGTCGTCCCCGGGCTGGCGGTGGAGACCCTGCCGGTCGCCGACGGCGGCGACGGCACGGTCGCGGCGGCGGTCGCGGCCGGGTTCACCCGCCGCGAGGCCCGGGTCACCGGCCCGCTCGGCACCCCGGTCACCGCGGCCTTCGCGGTACGGGACGGGGTGGCCGTGGTGGAGATGGCGGAGGCGTCCGGCCTCCAGCACCTCCCCGAGGGCGAATTCGCCCCGCTGACCGCCACCACGTACGGCTCGGGCGAGCTGCTGCTGGCCGCGCTGGACGCGGGGGCGCGCACCATCGTGTTCGGGGTGGGCGGCAGTGCCACCACGGACGGCGGGGCGGGCATGCTCGCGGCGCTCGGCGCCCTTTTCCTGGACGCGGCGGGGGAGCCCGTGGCGCCGGGCGGCGGCCCGCTGGCGACGCTGGCGACGGCGGACCTCTCGGGTCTCGACCCCCGGTTCGCCTCGGTCGACCTCGTCCTGGCCAGCGATGTGGACAACCCGCTGACCGGGCCCAAGGGGGCGCCCGCGGTGTACGGCCCGCAGAAGGGTGCCACGCCCGAGGACGTGGCGACCCTGGACGCGGCGCTGGGCCACTTCGCCGAGGTCCTGGAAGCCTCCCTGGGCGCCCGCGCGGCCGAGGCGGCGCTCGCCCCGGGCGCGGGGGCCGCGGGCGGCATCGGCTACGGTGCGCTGGTGGCCCTGGGGGCCACGTTCCGGCCGGGCATCGAGGTCATGCTCGACGTCCTGGGCTTCGCCCCGGCCCTCGCCCGGGCCACGCTGGTGATCACGGGTGAGGGTTCGCTGGACGAGCAGACCCTGCACGGCAAGGCGCCGGCCGGGGTGGCGTCGGCGGCCCGGGCGGCCGGCGTCGAGGTCGTCGCGGTCTGCGGGCGCCTGGCCCTGCTCCCGGAGGCCCTGGGCAGGGCCGGCATCCGCCGCGCGTACGCCCTCACCGACCTGGAGCCGGATCCGGCGCGATGCATGGCGGAGGCGGGGCCGCTGCTGGAACGCACCGCGGAACGCCTGGCCAGGGACTTCCTGACCTGACCCGTCCCCGGGCGACCCGGCGCCTCCCGCGCCCCTGGAAACCCTCGTGCGTCCGCGGGCCGGTGGTCCGGTCGCCCGCGCAGTTCCCCGCGCCCCTGAAGGCGCCCAGGGGCGCCCTGAAGGGGCGCGGGGAACTGCGCGACCAGCCCCCACTGGCCCGCGGACAAAGGCCGGGCACAATTCCCACCCCCGGCCCGCGGACAAAGATCGGGCACGACAAAGGGCCCCGGACCGAAACGGTCCAGGGCCCTCACACCGCGCCGCCAGGCGCTACGGCTGCGCCGCCCGCGCCTCACGGCGGTTGTCGCGAATCGTGTTCACCCGGCGAGCCGTGGCGAACAGGGGAATCACCGCGCCCAGCACGACCTGCAGCACGCAGCCCGTCTGCAGCAGCAGCTGACCGCCCGGCGCGTCGAACGCCCACGCCGCCAGCAGCCCCATCGCCCCCACGATCCAGCTGAGCATGGCCACCGCGAGGATCCCCCGCGGCTTCGGGTACTCGACCCGGCTGACCATCAGCCACGCCACCCCTATGACGGCGAGCAGCGTCGGCACGAACGGCAGCTCCAGGAGCACGATCGAGACGACGGTCAGCGCGCCGAAGGGGCTCGGCATGCCCTGGAACATGCCGTCCTTCATCGTCACGCACGAGAACCGCGCGAGTCTGAGCACCACCGCGAGCAGCACGGTGATCGCCGCCACGGCCGCGACGCGCTGGTGGGCGTCGTCGGCGACCATGCCGTACACCAGGACGAAGTACGCCGGGGCGAGCCCGAAGCTGATCAGGTCCGAGAGGTTGTCCAGCTCGGCGCCCATCGGCGAGCTCCGCAGCTTCCGCGCGACCAGGCCGTCGCAGAGGTCGAAGATCGCCGCGAGCAGCATCAGGATCACGGCGGTCGCGGCGGAGTGCCGCGCCATGCCGGTCTCGGCGCTGCCCGACAGGTGCGGGATGAGGATTCCGGTGGTGGTGAAGTACACCGCCATGAATCCGCAGGTCGCGTTGCCGAGCGTGAGGGTGTCCGCTATCGACAGCCGCAGGGAGAGGGGCATCTCCTCCGCGTCGTCGCCGGCGTCCGTGCCCGGCACCCAGTCGGTCTGGGTGTCAGGATCAATCACGGTCAATTCGAGTCACCCCCGCAGTGGTCTTCTGGCCGACCTCGACCGCGACCTCGACCCCCTCCGGAAGGTAGATGTCGACGCGGGAGCCGAACCGGATGAGACCGATGCGCTCGCCCTGCTCCACCTTCGTGCCCTGGGGGATGTACGGGACGATCCGCCGCGCCACAGCACCCGCGATCTGCACCATCTCGATGTCACCGAGCTCGGTGTCGAAGTGCCAGACAACGCGCTCGTTGTTCTCGCTCTCCTTGTTGAACGCCGGAACGAACCCGCCGGGCACGTGCTCGACGGAGGTCACCGTGCCCGCCAGGGGCGCGCGGTTGACGTGGACGTTCAGCGGGCTCATGAAGATCGCGACGCGGGTGCGTCCGTCCTTCCACGGCATGATGCTCTGCACCACACCGTCGGCGGGGGAGATGACCCGCCCGGATGCGATCTCGCGCTCGGGGTCGCGGAAGAACCACAGCATGCCCGCCGCGAGCGCGGTGGCGGGTACGGCCACTGCCTTGGCGGCGCCGGAGCGGCGCGCGCGGGCGAGGCTGAGGGCTGCGGTGGCGACGGTCGGCAGAAGCCACGGCGATGCTCCGCGAGCAAGACGTCCCTGGAGGAAACCGTCGCGAGATGCAGAGGTTTGGCTGTGGGGCATGGATGACCTTCGTAGCGGATGATGCCGCGCTGGCAAGTGGGGGACGGCGGCTGGTTTACCAGCGATGCTATCGGTTGCGAGCCGCAACTGGGAAAGCCAGAAGCCGAGTCGGTCGGCCGGAAGCCCTCGGGCAGCGCCTACAGGGTGTGATCTTCTTCGCGGCCGAACCGACCTAAAAGCGACAATCAACCCTGGAATCGGTACTCTTCGAGAAGCCGACGTCCAATGATCATTTTTTGGATCTCGGCGGTACCTTCACCGATGAGCAGCATCGGCGCCTCGCGGTACAGGCGCTCGATCTCGTACTCCTTCGAGAAGCCGTAGCCACCGTGGATACGGAAGGCGTCCTCCACGACCTCCTTGCAGTATTCGGAGGCGAGGTACTTCGCCATCCCTGCTTCCAGGTCGTTTCGTTCCCCGGAGTCCTTTTTGCGTGCTGCGTTGACCATCATGGCATGAGCGGCCTCCACCTTGGTAGCCATCTCCGCCAGCTTGAACTGAATCGCCTGGTGCTGGGCGATCGCCTTGCCGAAAGTGTGACGTTGCTGGGCATACGAGACACCCAGCTCGAATGCACGCTGAGCGACGCCGCAGCCACGCGCCGCGACGTTGACGCGGCCGACCTCGACGCCGTCCATCATTTGGTAAAACCCTCGGCCGGTGACCCCGCCCAGGACCCGATTGGCCGGAATGCGCAGTCCGTCCATGATGAGTTCGGTCGTGTCGACGCCCTTGTAACCCATCTTGTCGATCTTGCCGGGGATGGTGAGACCCGGACGCACCTCGCCGAAGCCCGGCTCCTTCTCCACCAGGAAGGTCGTCATCGACTTGTGGGGCGCGGTCCCCTCGGGGTGTCCTTCGTCACTCCGGCACAGAACGGCCACCAGCGACGACGTTCCGCCGTTCGTCAGCCACATCTTCTGGCCGTTCAGGACGTACTCGTCGCCGTCCCTGACGCCCTTGGACGTGATCGCCGACACATCCGAGCCGAGCGCGGGCTCGGACATCGAGAACGCGCCGCGCACCTCGCCGAGCGCCATCCGGGGCAGGAAGGTGTCCTTCTGCTCCTGGGTGCCGTGCTGCTTGAGCATGTACGCCACGATGAAGTGCGTGTTGATGATGCCGGAGACCGACATCCAGCCACGCGCTATCTCCTCGACGCACAGGGCGTACGTCAGGAGCGACTCGCCCAGGCCGCCGTACTCCTCGGGGATCATCAGCCCGAACAGGCCGAGCTCCTTGAGGCCCTCGACGATCTGCGTCGGGTACTCGTCCTTGTGCTCCAGCTGGGTCGCGACCGGAATGATCTCCTTGTCGACGAAGTCCCGGACGGTGGCCAGGATTTCCTGCTGGACGTCGGTCAGACCGGCGGTCTGCGCGAGACGGGCCATGGCTACTTCTCCTGCTGCTTCAATTGGGGGCGGCCGGGCTGCTCGCCGCCGCGCTCCTTGATGTACGTCTCGGTGGGGACCATCACCTTGCGGCGGAAGACACACACCAGGGTGCCGTCCTGCTTGTAGCCCTTGGTCTCCACGTAGACGATCCCGCGGTCGTTCTTCGACTTCGACGGGGTCTTGTCCAGGACCGTCGTCTCGCCGTAGAGCGTGTCGCCGTGGAAGGTCGGCGCCACGTGCCGCAGCGACTCGATCTCCAGGTTGGCGATGGCCTTCCCGGACACGTCCGGGACGCTCATACCGAGCAGCAGCGAGTAGATGTAGTTGCCCACCACCACGTTCTTGCCGAAGTCGGTGGTGTTCTCGGCGTAGTTGGCGTCCATGTGGAGCGGGTGGTGGTTCATGGTGAGCAGACAGAACAGATGGTCGTCGTACTCGGTCACCGTCTTGCCGGGCCAGTGCTTGTACACGTCCCCGACGGTGAACTCTTCGTAGGTGCGGCCGAACTGCATGGGGTTACGCCTCCGGGATCTCGAACTTCGACGTGCGCTGCATACCGGCCGCCCGGCCCTTGCCCGAGATGACCAGCGCCATCTTGCGGCTGGCCTCGTCGATCATCTCGTCGCCGAGCATCGCCGAGCCCTTCTTGCCGCCGGCCTCGGAGGTGAAGTACTCGTACGCGTCGAGGATGAGCTCGGCGTGGTCGTAGTCCTCCTGGGAGGGCGAGAAGACCTCGTTGGCCGCCTCGACCTGGCCGGGGTGCAGCACCCACTTGCCGTCGAAGCCGAGGGCGGCGGCACGCTGGGCGACCGCCTTGTAGCCGTCGATGTTCTTGATCTGGAGGTAGGGGCCGTCGATCGCCTGGAGGTTGTTGGCCCGCGCCGCCATCAGGATCTTCATCAGGATGAAGTGGTACGCGTCGGCCGGGTACCCGGGCGGCTGCTCGCCCACGACCAGCGACTTCATGTTGATGGAGGCCATGAAGTCGGCCGGGCCGAAGATGATCGTCTCGACCCGCTGGGAGGCCTGGGCGATGGCGTTGACGTTGTTGAGGCCCTGGGCGTTCTCGATCTGCGCCTCGATGCCGATCTTGCCGACCTCGAAGCCCATCGTCTTCTCGATCTGGGTGAGCAGCAGGTCGAGCGCCACGATCTGCTGGGCGTCCTGGACCTTCGGCAGCATGATGCAGTCGAGGTTGTGCCCCGCGCCCTCGACGACGGTGACGACGTCGCGGTACGTCCACTCGGTCGTCCAGTCGTTGACCCGGACCACCCGGGTCTTGCCGGTCCAGTCACCCTCGTTCAGGAACTTCACGATGGTGTGCCGGGCCTCCGGCTTGGCGAGCGGCGCACAGGCGTCCTCCAGGTCCAGGAAGACCTGGTCGGCGGGGAGGCCCTGCGCCTTCTCCAGGAAGCGCGGGTTCGAGCCCGGGACGGCGAGGCACGAACGGCGCGGGCGGAGACGGTTGACGGTCATGCGGGGACCTCCAGAGGGTCGAGCTTGTTCGCTTTCCGGATCTCGTCGACGATACGGCCGATGATCTCCGTGATACCGAAGTCCTTCGGGGTGAACACGGCGGCCACACCCGCCTTGCACAGCTCCTCGGCGTCCGCCGGCGGGATGATCCCACCGACGATCACCGGGATGTCGGGCGCGCCGGCCTCGCGCAGCCGGGCCAGCACGTCCGGGACCAGCTCCGCGTGCGAGCCGGACAGGATCGACAGGCCCACACAGTGCACATCCTCCGCCAGAGCGGCGTCGACGATCTGCTCGGGGGTGAGCCGGATCCCCTGGTAGACCACCTCGAAACCGGCGTCACGCGCGCGTACGGCGATCTGCTCGGCGCCGTTGGAGTGACCGTCCAGGCCCGGCTTGCCCACCAGCAGGCGCAGCCGGCCCGAGCCGAGCTCATCGGCCGTACGGGTCACCTTCTCGCGCACCAGCGCCAGCGGTGTGCCCGCCTCGGCGGTGACCGCGACGGGCGCGGACGAGACACCGGTCGGCGCCCGGAACTCGCCGAAGACGTCCCGCAGCGCCCAGGACCACTCGCCCGTGGTGACGCCCGCACGGACGCACTCCAGGGTCGCGGTCATCATGTTCTCCGACCCGGCGGCGGCCTTCTTCAGGGCCGCCAGGGCCTCCGAGGCCCGGGCCTCGTCCCGGTTGTCGCGCCACTCGTGGAGCCCCGCGACCACCCGCGCCTCGTTCGCCGGGTCCACCGTCATGATCGCGGTGTCCAGGTCGGCGGTGAGCGGGCTGGGCTCGGTCGACTCGTAGCAGTTGACACCGATGATCTTCTCTTCGCCGCCCTCGATCCGGGCCCGGCGCTCGGCGTGCGAGGAGACCAGCTGCGACTTGAGGTAGCCGGACTCGACGGCCGCCATCGCCCCGCCCATCCGCTCGATGCGCTCGATCTCGGCCAGGCACTCCTCGACCAGCGAGTCGACCTTGGCCTCGACGACGTGCGACCCGGCGAAGATGTCCTCGTACTCCAGCAGGTCGCTCTCGTGGGCGAGGACCTGCTGGATACGCAGCGACCACTGCTGGTCCCAGGGGCGCGGCAGACCGAGCGCCTCGTTCCAGGCGGGGAGCTGGACGGCCCGCGCGCGGGCGTCCTTGGACAGCGTCACGGCCAGCATCTCCAGGACGATCCGCTGGACGTTGTTCTCCGGCTGCGCCTCGGTCAGCCCGAGGGAGTTGACCTGGACGCCGTAGCGGAAGCGGCGCTGCTTGGCGTCCTCGATGCCGTACCGCTCCCGGGTGACCTTGTCCCAGATGCGGCCGAACGCGCGCATCTTGCACATCTCCTCGATGAACCGGACGCCCGCGTTCACGAAGAACGAGATCCGGGCCACCACATCGCCCTTGCGGTCCTCCGGGACCTGACCGGAGGCGAAGACCGCGTCCAGCACGGCGATCGCGGTCGACATCGCGTAGCTGATCTCCTGGACCGGGGTGGCCCCCGCCTCCTGGAGGTGGTAGCTGCAGATGTTGATCGGGTTCCACTTGGGGATGTGGTTGACCGTGTAGGTGATCATGTCGGTGGTCAGCCGGAGCGACGGACCGGGCGGGAAGACGTGCGTCCCGCGCGACAGGTACTCCTTCACGATGTCGTTCTGCGTCGTGCCCTGCAACCGGGTGATGTCGGCGCCCTGCTCCTCGGCGACCACCTGGTACATCGCCAGCAGCCACATGGCCGTGGCGTTGATGGTCATCGAGGTGTTCATCTGCTCCAGGGGGATGTCCTGGAACAGCCGCCGCATGTCACCGAGATGGGACACCGGGACCCCGACCCGGCCCACCTCGCCGCGCGCGAGGATGTGGTCCGGGTCGTAGCCGGTCTGCGTGGGCAGGTCGAAGGCGACCGACAGACCGGTCTGACCCTTGGCGAGGTTGCGCCGGTAGAGCTCGTTGGACGCCTCGGCGGTCGAGTGACCGGCGTACGTCCGCATGAGCCAGGGCCGGTCCTTGTGACGCTCAGTCATGTGTCGCTCCGTGCTCAGATGTTGCGGAAGCGGTTGATGGCGTCGAGGTGCTTGGCGCGGAGTTCGTGGTCGCGCACGCCCAGGCCTTCGCGCGGGGCGAGGGCGAGGACGCCGACCTTGCCCTGGTGGAGGTTGCGGTGGACGTCGTAGGCGGCCTGACCGGTCTCCTCCAGGCTGTAGACCTTGGAGAGGGTGGGGTGGATCTTGCCCTTGGCGATGAGGCGGTTGGCCTCCCACGCCTCGCGGTAGTTGGCGAAGTGCGAGCCGATGATGCGCTTCAGCGACATCCACAGGTAGCGGTTGTCGTACTCGTGCATGTAGCCCGAGGTCGAGGCGCAGGTCGTGATCGTGCCGCCCTTGCGCGTCACGTAGACGCTCGCGCCGAAGGTCTCGCGGCCGGGGTGCTCGAAGACGATGTCGATGTCCTCGCCGCCGGTGAACTCGCGGATGCGCTTGCCGAAGCGCTTCCACTCCTTGGGGTCCTGGGTGTGCTCGTCCTTCCAGAACCTGTACCCCTCGGCGTTGCGGTCGATGACCGCCTCGGCGCCCATGGACCGGCAGATCTCCGCCTTCTCCGGGCTGGAGACGACACAGATGGGGTTGGCGCCGCCCGCGAGGGCGAACTGCGTGGCGTAGGAGCCGAGGCCGCCGCTGGCGCCCCAGATCAGGACGTTGTCGCCCTGCTTCATGCCGGCGCCGTTGCGGGAGACGAGCTGGCGGTAGGCGGTGGAGTTCACCAGGCCCGGTGCCGCGGCCTCCTCCCAGCTCAGGTGGGCGGGCTTCGGCATCAGCTGGTTGGACTTGACCAGGGCGATCTCGGCGAGGCCGCCGAAGTTGGTCTCGAAGCCCCAGATGCGCTGCTCGGGGTCGAGCATCGTGTCGTTGTGGCCGTCGCTGGACTCCAGCTCGACGGAGAGGCAGTGCGCCACGACCTCGTCGCCGGGCTGCCAGGCGTTGACGCCGGGGCCGGTGCGCAGGACGACGCCCGCCAGGTCCGAGCCGATGACGTGGTACGGCAGGTCGTGGCGCTTGGTCAGCTCGCTGAGCCTGCCGTAGCGCTCCAGGAAGCTGAACGTCGACACCGGCTCGAAGATCGAGGTCCACACCGAGTTGTAGTTGACCGAGGAGGCCATGACGGCCACCAGGGCCTCGCCGGGGCCCAGTTCGGGGACCGGCACCTCGTCGAGGTGGATCGACTTGCGCGGGTCCTTGTCCCGGGTGGCGAGCCCGGCGAACATCTCCGCCTCGTCCTTGTGCACGGTGATCGCGCGGTACGACTCGGGGATGGGCAGAGCCGCGATGTCAGCGGCGGTGCTTTCCTGCGACTGAATCGCGTCCAGGATTTCCTTCACGGTGTTGCCTCCGGCGAAGCGCGTTGGGAACGCTGAGGGGACTGCTGCTGTGGAGGTGTGCCGTCGGTTCGGCGGTACTACGGGATCGGCGGCGCCTGGTGGGCGCGGGAGGGTGCCTGTGACGCAGGCGTCCGGGCGCGCTCGCTGGAGAAGCTTGCGGGGACAGCCGGCGTACGAGAGGTCTCTGCACGCCGGCCGCCCGGACAACATCAACGTATGGCACGCGGTGCCAGTCGGCAAGACACTGCGTGCCAACATTTTCTCTCAATTGCGTAATGACCTGCACCGATGAGCGATGATCGATCGAACGGGCACCGGGAAAACGCGAAGGCCCGCCCCGGAACAGGGGCGGGCCTTCACCTTTCGGACAGATCAGCGCTGCCGGAGCGCCTTCTTGATCGACTGCATGATCTCGTCCAGCGGCGCGTCCGTCCGCGCCACCGCGACCAGCACCTCGTCGCTGGTGGAGACCGAGGCCGCGGGGGCCTTCGGCCTGGCGGTGCGCCCCGCGCCGATCCCGGAGCCGAAGGTGTCCCGGACGATCGCGAAGGCGTGGTCGAGCTGGGCCTCCACATCGCCCTGGCCGCCGGCCCGCAGCCAGCGCCGCAGCACATGGTTGTGGGCGGTGACCACCGCGGAGGCCGCCACCTCCGCGAGCAGCGGGTCGTCGTTGCCGGCCTGGTGGTCGTGCTCGTCGAAGTGGCCGAGCAGATAGCGCGTGAAGAGCCGCTCGTAGCGGGCCACCGAGGCGATCTCGGCCTCCCGCAGGGTGGGCACCTCGCGGGTCAGCTTGTAGCGGGCCACCGAGACCGAGGGGGAGGAGGCGTACATCTTCATGACCTCCTTGATCCCCCGGCACACCGTGTCGAGCGGATGCTCGTGCGGGGGAGCGGCGTTGAGCACCGCCTCGGCCCGGACCAGGGTGTCGTCGTGGTCGGGGAAGATCGCCTCTTCCTTGGAACGGAAGTGGCGGAAGAAGGTGCGGCGGGCGACCCCGGCGCGGGCCGCGATCTCGTCGACCGTGGTGGCCTCGTACCCCTTGGCCGAGAAGAGCTCCATCGCCGCCGCCGCCAGCTCACGGCGCATTTTGAGCCGCTGGGCGGCGGCGCGGCTGCCGGCGGCACTCTCCGGGGCGTCGGGCGCGGCGGACGGTCGGGTCGGCCGTTTCGATGAGGCAGCGGGCTGGGGCATGGACCGAACGTACTGCATATGTGCAGGAAGCCGCGCTCGCGGGGGCGGACCGCCCGACGGATCGAGCAGCCCGCCCCAGCGCTCCCCCGGCCGGCGGGCGGGGGAGCCCCACGGCTCAGCGCCGGGCATACTCGCGGAATCCACGGCCCGTCTTGCGGCCCAGGCAGCCGGCCGCGACCAGGTGCTCCAGGAGCGGGGCGGGCGCCAGGCCCGGGTCGCGGAACTCCGCGTGCAGCACCTTCTCGATGGCCAGGGAAACGTCGAGGCCGACCACGTCGAGGAGTTCGAACGGGCCCATCGGGTACCCGCCGCCGAGCCGCATCGCCGCGTCGATGTCGTCCAGCGAGGCGTAGTGCTCCTGGACCATCTTGATCGCGTTGTTGAGGTACGGGAAGAGGAGCGCGTTCACGATGAACCCGGCCCGGTCCCCGCAGTCCACCGGGTGCTTGCGGATCCTCGCGGTGACCTCGCGGACGGTGGCGTGCACCTCGTCCGAGGTCAGGACCGTACGCACCACCTCGACCAGCTTCATCGCGGGCGCCGGGTTGAAGAAGTGCATCCCGATGACGTCCTGCGGGCGCGTGGTGGCGCGGGCGCAGGCGACGACCGGCAGCGAGGAGGTGGTCGTGGCGAGCACCGCGCCCGGCTTGCAGATCTTGTCCAGGGAGGCGAACAGCTGCTGCTTGACCCCCAGGTCCTCGGCGACCGCCTCCACCGCCAGGTCCACGTCGGCGAAGGCCTCCAGGGCGCCCGCCGGGGTGATGCGGGAGAGCGTCTCGTCGCGGGCCGCGGCCGTCATCCGGCCCTTGTCGACCGAGCGCGAGAGGGACTTGGCGATACGGGACTTGGCGGTCTCGGCCTTCTCCAGGCCGCGCGCGGCGAGCACCACGTCGTACCCGGCCTTGGCGAAGACCTCCGCGATGCCGGAGGCCATGGTCCCCGACCCGGCCACACCGACCGAGCGGATCTGCCGGCCGCCGCCCGCGCCCGCCGCGATCGTGGCCGGCGTCTGCGCGTCCGCCACCACCGTCGCGCTGCCCGGACCCTCGTACGTGTAGAAGCCGCGGCCCGTCTTGCGGCCGGTCAGGCCCGCCTCGGTGAGCTGGCCGAGGATGGGCGCGGGGGCGTGCAGCCGGTCGTGCGAGTCGCTGTACATCGCCTCCAGGACCGTGCGGGCGGTGTCGATGCCGATCAGGTCGAGCAGTTCGAGCGGGCCCATCGGCAGCCCGCAGCCCAGCTTCATCGCGGCGTCGATGTCCTCGCGGGAGGCGTACTTCGACTCGTACATCGCGGCGGCCTGGTTGAGGTAGCCGAAGAGCAGCCCGTCCGCGACGAAACCGGGGCGGTCGCCGACCGCGACCGGCTCCTTGCCGAGGTCGAGCGCGAGCCGGGTGACCGCCTCCACGGCGGGCGGCGCGGTCAGGACCGAGGAGACCACCTCGACCAGCTTCATCGCGGGCGCCGGGTTGAAGAAGTGCAGGCCGAGGACGCGCTCGGGGTGCGCGGACTGGGCGGCGAGCCGGGTCACGGACAGGGCGTTGGTGCCCGTCGCCAGGATCGCGGTGGGCGCCACGACGGTGTCGAGCGCGGCGAACACCTGCTGCTTGAGCTCGTACGTCTCCGGCACGACCTCGATGACCAGGTCGGCGTCGGCCGCCGCCTGGAGGTCGGTGAAGGTGCGGAACCGGGCGAGGATGTCGCGCCGCTCCTCCTCGGTGATGCGCTCGCGGGCGACGGCCCGGGCGGTGGACGCCTCCAGGGAAGCCACGGCCCGGCGGGCGGCCTGCTCGCTGATGTCGATACCGATGACCTCGCGGCCCGCGCGGGCCAGCACGTCGGCGATGCCGGTGCCCATGGTGCCGAGACCGACCACGGCGACGGTGTTCAGGGGGGTGTCCATCACGGGACTCCAGGGTGAGTGACGACTGAGGAGAGGGCGCACGCGACCGGCATCCGGCTGTCGCGACGGCGTCGACGAGGACGCGGGTGCGCGGCATGGGCGCACGGCGTGCGGAGAGGTGTCGTGGTGGTGCTGGGGCCGGCGGACCCGGTCCCGGGGCCACGCCGTGAAAATGCCGAACCGACGAACACTGCCGGTGGCTGCGTCACCAGGCCACCGGAGTCTGCGGGGCGTGCCCGCTCACCTGAGATTAACCGGTGAGTAACGAGCGCGCCATAGGGCGGGGGTGGCGACTCGATGTGATCTGGCTCGCCCCGGCGCACACGGCCGGACGCCCCCGGTGCTCCCGGCCGGACCCCTTCCCGTCGGACCGGCGCCCACTACGCTTCCCGGCATGGACGAGGAGCTTCGGTCCCTGGCGGACCGGCTGCGGGACGAGGCCAGGGCGTGGGACGCGGTGCCCGCGTACGAGCGGCTGCTCTCGACCCGGGACCACGACGAGCTCGCGGCCGTGCTCACCGAACGCGAACGGCCGCTGTGGGCCCGGGAGATCGCGGCCTTCCGGCTCGGCTGCGCGGGCGACCGGCGCGCCTTCGAGTCGCTGGTGCTGCTGCTCAACCACCGCGACCCCGCGCGCTGTGTCTCCGCGGCGCACGCCCTGGCCCGGCTCGGGGATCCCCGCACGGCCCGGGCCGCCGCCGCCCTCGCCACCAACCGGCTGCGCACCGCGTACGCCCTGCACCCCGTGCGGCTGCTCACCGCGCTGCGCGCCCCCGAGGCCGTACCGGCGCTGATCACCACCCTGCGACCGCTGCTCTCGCCCGACACCCCTTACTGGCGGGTGGCGCTCGCCTGTGTGGAGGGGCTGGGGGAGCTGGGCGACAAGCGGGCGGTGGAGGTCCTGGAGACGGCGCTCGCCCGCCCCCGTCTCGCCTCGGCCGCGGCTGTGGCGCTCAGGCGCATCGGCTGACGCACCCGGGGACCCCTCACGTACCGAACCCTGTCAGCCTCGTCGCGTACCGCACCTCCGGGACGGCGACCCCGTCCGCGACGAAGTCCTCCTCGGCGCCGTCCGGGGCGAAACCGGCGCGCTCGTAGAACCGCCGGGCCCGGCCGTTGGCCTTGAGGACCCACAGCAGCAGGCGGGGATAGCCGTCGGCCGCCGCGCGGGCGGTCAGCTCGGCGAGGATCAGCCGTCCGGCGCCCGTGGACCAGTGGTCCGGGTGCACATACAGGGCGTACACCTCGCCGTCGGGCGCCGTCGCGCCGCCGTCCTCCCGGTACGGCCCGCAGCACCCCCAGCCGATCACCTCGCCCGCCCGCTCGGCGACCAGGCGGACGACCGGGCCGGTGCCGCGGGCCAGCTGCTCGCGGCGGCGCTCGGCGTCCCGCTCCACGCTGAGGGCGTCCAGATACGTCTGCGGCACCAGGCCCCGGTAGGCCGTGCGCCAGCCGGAGACACGGGCGGTCGCGACCGCCTCGCAGTCGGCGGCGGTCATGTCCCGGACGCGCGGGGCGGTGTTCAACGGTCGGCGACCACCGCGAACGCCTCGATCTCCATCAGCAGTTCGGGCCGGAAGAGCGACACGACCTGGACCGCCGAGGTCGCCGGGAGCCGGCCGCTGTCGAGGTGGCCCTCACGCGCCTCGCGGATCGCGGGGAGGTAGGCGGTGTCGGTGACGAACACGGTCAGCTTCACCACGTCGTCGAACGTCGCCCCCGCCGCCTGGAGGCAGCGGCGCAGGTTCTCGAAGACCTGCCGCGCCTGCGCCGCCGGGTCGCCCTCGCCGACCACGTCCCCCTTCTCGTCGAGGGCGCACTGACCGGATATCGCGATGAACCGGCCGGTGCCCCACACCACATGGCTGTAGTTGACGCCGGGGGCGAGCCCGTCCGGGGTGGCGATGTGCGTGAGTGAAGTCATGCGCCCATCCTGAACCCCGCCCCCGACAACCGGTCAACAGGGTCGGCGGATTCCGGTCAGAGCAGGGTGAGTTGTGTCGGGCCGGCGGGCTCCGGCTCCGGCTCCACGCGCCGCGGAATGCGCCGGGCCGCGCCCCGGTGCGCCGGGCCGATGCCGAATTCGGTGGCCAGCTCGTGTACGTGCCGGGTGATCCGGCGCTGGTACCACTTCGGGGCGTACGCCCCCTCCGCGTACAGCCGCTCGTAGCGCCGCACCAGATGGGGGTGGTGCTCGGCGAGCCACGCCATGTACCACTCGCGCGCCCCCGGCCGCAGGTGCAGCACCAGCGGGGTCACCGAGGTGGCGCCGGAGGCGGCGATGGCGCGGACGGTGGCGCGCAGCTGGTCGGGGTGGTCGCCCAGGAAGGGGATCACCGGGGCCATCAGGACCCCGCAGCCGATGCCCGCCTCGGTCAGCGTCCGTACGACGTCGAGACGGCGCTCGGGAGCGGGTGTGCCCGGCTCCACCGTGCGCCACAGGTCGTGGTCCGTGAATCCCACGGAGACGGAGATGCCCACCTGCGTCACCTCCGAGGCCTGCTGGAGCAGCTCCAGGTCGCGCAGGATCAGCGTGCCCTTGGTGAGGATGGAGAACGGGTTGGCGTGGTCGCGCAGCGCCTCGATGATCCCCGGCATCAGCCGGTAGCGGCCCTCGGCGCGCTGGTAGCAGTCGACGTTGGTGCCCATGGCGATGTGCTCGCCCTGCCACCGGCTGGAGGCGAGGTGGCGGCGCAGCAGCTCGGGGGCGTTGACCTTGACCACGATCTGCGAGTCGAAGCCGAGCCCGGTGTCGAGGTCGAGGTAGCTGTGCGTCTTGCGGGCGAAGCAGTACACGCACGCGTGGGTGCAGCCCCGGTAGGGGTTGACGGTCCACTCGAACGGCATCCGGGAGACCCCGGGCACCCGGTTGACGATCGAACGCGCGCGGACCTCGTGGAAGGTGACCCCCCGGAACTCGGGGGTGTCGAAGGTACGGGTGACCACCGCGTCCGCGTCGAACAGCGCGGTCGCGCGGCCCGCTCCGGGTGGCGCCGGATCGTTTTCGGCCAGATTGTCCCAGCGCATACACGCCTCCTCGGGCCTCGTCCGTAGCACTGGCCCCAGAATAGAACATCTGTTCCCATGATCGCAGCAACCCCGATTTTGGGGGCCCGACCCCGAGGTGATTGGCTTTGCCCACCCCGAATCCGGGCGCACCCCCCGGATGTCACGAATGCTGGAGGAAGAGCCATGGCGCAGGTCGAGGCCACCACGGAGCGGATCATCGCGGCGAGCCCGGAGACGGTGTTCGACACCGTGGCCGACTACAAGGACAGCCGTCCGAAGCTCCTGTCCGAGCACTTCAGCGAGTACCAGGTGCGCGAGGGCGGCGACGGCGAGGGCACCCTCGTCCACTGGAAGCTCCAGGCCACCAGCAAGCGTGTGCGCGACTGCCTGCTGGAGGTCTCCGAGCCGACCGAGGGACAGCTCGTGGAGAAGGACCGCAACTCCTCCATGGTCACCACCTGGACCGTCACCCCGGCCGGCGAGGGCCGCTCCAAGGTCGTCGTCAGCACCGTGTGGAACGGCGCGGGCGGCATCGGCGGCTTCTTCGAGAAGACCTTCGCCCCCAAGGGCCTCAACCGCATCCACGACACCGTGCTCGGCAAGCTCGCCGCCGAAGTCGAGAAGTAGGTCCCGGCCCACGGGCCGCCGCTCAGCGCTCCCGGTCGCGGTCACCGGTTCGAGTGGTTTTCGCGGCGGCCCGGTGGTGCGCCCGCGCGCGCCGGACCGTGTGAAACACGCTGATGGGGCGGTGGACACGCCCCCCTTCAGGGCGAGTTGTGCGCCCGCGCACCGCTTCCCTTTCGCTTGCTCCCTATTAGCGCCGGATGCGCAGTATGTACGCCGCGCAGGCGAATCAGGCGCGACGAGGGGAGCAGACGTGGGTGGGATCACTCTGGTGAAGGACCCGGCGCAGGACGGGCCTTCGGGGGAACGGCGGGCACGGTGGGCCGTGCGGGAGCCCGCTCCGGAGTTCTCCGACGCGGTGGCACAGGACCCGTTCGTCCCGGCGCCGCCCGCCGGCCCCGCGGGGACCACCGTGTCGCTCAGCCCGCGCCGGGTGCGGCTGGTCTTCGTCGGGCTGATGCTCACCATGCTGCTGGCGGCCCTCGACCAGATGATCGTGGCGACCGCGCTGCCGAAGATCGTCGGTGATCTGCACGGCCTCGACAAGGTCTCCTGGGCGGTCACGGCCTATCTGCTGGCCTCCACCGTCGGACTGCCCATCTACGGGAAGCTGGGCGACCTCTTCGGCCGCAAACCCGTCTTCCAGTTCGCCATCGTCGTCTTCGTGATCGGCTCGGCGCTGTCGGGCTGGTCGCGGACCATGGACCAGCTCATCGCCTTCCGCGCCGTCCAGGGAGTGGGCGGCGGCGGACTCATGATCGGCGTGCAGGCGATCATCGCCGACATCGTGCCGCCCCGCCGACGCGGCCGGTTCATGGGCCTGATCGGCGCCGTCTACGGCGTGGCCTCGGTGGCCGGGCCCCTGCTCGGCGGCTTCTTCACCGACCACGCCTCCTGGCGCTGGTGCTTCTACGTCAACGTCCCCTTCGGTCTCCTCGCCCTCGCCGTCGTCGCCGTCGTCCTCGAACTGCCCCGGCCCGCCGCCCGCCCGCGCCTGGACGTCCTCGGCGCGCTCCTGCTCATCGCCGCCTCGACGTGCGTGGTGCTGCTGACCAGCTGGGGCGGAACGCAGTACGCCTGGGGCTCGCGCGTCATCCTGGGGCTGGCCGCGGGAGCCCTCGGCACGGCCCTGCTCTTCGTTGTGGTCGAGAGCTGCGCGCGCGAACCGCTCATCCCGCTGCGGCTGTTCCGCGATCCCGTCTTCGCCGTCTCCGGACTGGTCGGCGCGGTCATCGGCGTCGCGCTCTTCGGTGCGGCCAGCTATCTGCCGACCTTCCTGCAGATGGTCGACGGCGCCAGCGCCACCGGCTCCGGGCTCCTGGTCCTGCCCATGATGGGCGGCATCGTCACCGCCTCGATCGTCTCCGGCCAGCTCATCAGCCGCACCGGCCGCTACAAGATCTACCCGGTCCTCGGCAGCGCGGTCGCCGCGGTGGGCATGTGGCTGCTCTCCCGGCTGGAGAGGGACACGCCCCGGCTGGACTACAGCGTCTGGATGGCGGTCCTCGGCATCGGCATCGGCCTGGTGATGCCGGTCCTCGTCCTCGCCGTGCAGAACGCCGCCGACCCCGCCGACCTCGGCACCGCCACCAGCACCAACAACTACTTCCGGCAGATCGGCGGCAGCGTGGGGGCCGCCGTCTTCGGCACCCTGTTCACCAACCGCCTCGCCCACTCCCTCACCGAGCAGCTCCCCGCCGGTGCCCGTCTGCCCGACCCGACGTCGATCACCCCGCAGCTGGTGCACGGCATGCCGCCCGCCCTGCGCGACGGCTACATCCGCGCCTACGCCGAGGCCATGCCGCGGATCTTCCTCTACCTGGTGCCGGTACTCGTGCTCGGCCTCCTGCTCGCCTTCTTCCTCAAGGAGAAACCGCTGGTGTCCCAGAACGCCCCCGCCGCCGAGGCGACCCC
>NZ_JBJHPC010000301.1:0-8774 GCF_045257485.1 Streptomyces sp. YS-3
CCGAAGGGCCGGGGGGCCCGTTCGGTCCCGTTCTGTCGTTACGGCGTCCGGACGCCGGGGTGTGCGGGGAGCCGCGCGGCCCGTCCGCGACCGTCCCCGGCCGCTGCCGGCGCGGTCAGACTCCCGCCGCGGGCGCAGTCGCAGCCGCGGTCGACCCGGCACCCCGCCCCGCCGCCGCGGCCACCCGGCCGAGCGCCTCCGCCTTGCCGCACGGGTGCGCCCCCAGCGAGGCCTGCCGCGCCACGATCCCCCGCTCGGCCCGCATCAGCCGCCATCCGCGCCGCAGCAGGAACGGCACGGACTTCCGCCCCTCCCTGAGGTCGCGCAGGAGCCGGCGCCGGAAGGTGGTCGAGGGCCGCCCGCGCAGGCACAGCGCGTCGGCGAGCACCCCGTGCTCGCGCAGCCGCGTCACGATGTCGGCCGCGAAGATCCCCTCCGCGACGAACAGCGGCGTGCCGTCGACGCCGAACAGGGTCGTCCCGGTCCGCGAGCTGGTGGCGATGTCGTACTCCGGCACGGCCGTCCGTCCCGTACGGCACAGCTCGACGACGGCGGCCACGGCCGCGTCCGCGTCCCAGGACAGCGGCGAGTCCCAGTCGATGTCGGGGGAGCCCGGCACGCGCGGCAGGGTGGGGTCGTCGGCCTCCTTGTAGAAGTCGTCCAGGCGCAGCACGGGCAGACCCGTGCGGGCGGCGAGGGAGGACTTTCCTGAACCGGAGGGGCCCGTGAGGAGAACGACGCGGGTCGGGATGGCGGGTGCGGTCACGGGACACCAGTCTGAGGCATCCACCCGGGAGGTGGATGCCCCGGGGAGCTGGTTGGTATCGAGCATCACACCTCAACTACGCTGCGTACTCGACACGACACGTAGTGGTGACGTACGAGAGTGGGACGACATGGCACGAAACGACACCGGCGGGGCCCGACGCGGCCGTGTGCTGCTGCGGGCCGGGCTCACCGCGACCGCCGCGGGCGCGGCGCTGGCCGGGGCGGCGGGCGCGGCCCAGGCGCTGCCGGGCGCGACGGAGACGGTCGGGCGGGCCGTCGCGAACCCCGGGGCGGAGGTGGACGGCACCACGCGTTCCGTCACGGGCGACCTGTCGGCCGGGGTGACCAACGCGCTCGCCCCGGCGAAGACGCTCAGCCTCAACCCGTTCGCCAAGACCCGGGTGGACCCGTTGGACAACGCGGTGGGCACGGAGATCGCGGACTTCAAGCCGATCTCCACGGCGATGGCCACGGGCCCGCTGCACGAGAGCGGCGCGCTCAAGGACTTCCCGGTGGTCGGCGCGGCCACGAAGCTGCTCCCGGGCTGAGGCGGACAGACCGAACGGCGCCACGGGTGGGGGCCCGGGGCGCCGTTCGGGGTTCGTGTCCGCCGGGGCGGCCAGGGCGTGTTGCGCCCTAGTACGCCGAGCCGGAGGCGCCCAGCGACCCGGTCGGGTGCCACACGGTCTTGGTCTCCAGGAAGGCGGTCAGCCGGTGCGTACCGGGATCGGCGGCCCAGTCCGTGGCGGCCGGGCGCAGCACGCGCTTGAGGTTGTCCGCGGCGGCGACCTCCAGGTCGCGGGCCAGCTCGGCCCCCGCCCCGGTGAGGTCGATCGCGTTCACGTCCTGGTGCGCGGCCAGCGGCAGCGCGAGCTCGGCCGTCCTGCCCGACAGGACGTTGACGACTCCGCCCGGCAGATCGGACGTGGCGAGCACCTCGCCCAGCGACAGCGCCGGCAGCGGCACGTTCTCGCCGGCGATGACCACGGCCGTGTTGCCGGTCGCGATCACCGGGGCGATCACCGACACCAGGCCCAGGAACGACGAATCCTGGGGCGCGACGACGGTCACGACCCCGGTCGGCTCCGGAGTGGACAGGTTGAAGTACGGACCCGCGACCGGGTTCGCGCCGCCCACGATCTGGCCGATCTTGTCGGTCCATCCGGCGTACCAGACCCACCGGTCGATCGCCGCGTCGACGACGGCCGCGGCCTTGGACTTCGACAGTCCCTCCGCCTCGGCGACCTCGCGGACGAACTGCTCCTTGCGGCCCTCCAGCATCTCGGCGACGCGGTAGAGGACCTGGCCGCGGTTGTACGCGGTCGCTCCCGACCAGGCGCCGAAGGCCTTGCGGGCGGCGACGACCGCGTCCCGCGCGTCCTTGCGGGAGGACAGCGGTGCGTTCGCCAGCCAGTTGCCCTTCGCGTCGCTCACCTCGTACACCCGGCCGCTCTCGGAACGCGGGAACTTCCCGCCCACGTACAGCTTGTAGGTCTTGAAGACACCAAGACGCGTCGACTCGGACTTCTCGGCCGACTTCTCAGCCGACTTCACGGACGACTTCTCAGCCGACTTCTCAGACATCGAGGTAACCCTCCAGACCGTGCCGGCCGCCCTCGCGGCCGAAGCCCGACTCCTTGTAGCCGCCGAAGGGCGAGGTCGGGTCGAACTTGTTGAACGTGTTGGCCCACACGACACCGGCCCGGAGCTTGCCCGCGACCGCGAGGATGCGCGAGCCCTTCTCCGTCCAGATGCCCGCCGACAGGCCGTACTGGCTGTTGTTGGCCTTGGCGACGGCCTCGTCCGGCGTACGGAACGACAGCACCGACAGGACCGGGCCGAAGATCTCGTCGCGGGCGATGGTGTGCGCCTGGGTGACGTTGGTGAAGAGGGTCGGCGCGAACCAGTAGCCGTTCTCGGGCAGCTCGCACGCCGGGGACCAGCGCTCGGCGCCCTCGGCCTCGCCGGTGTCGGCGAGCGCGGTGATCCGGGCCAGCTGCTCGGCGGAGTTGATGGCGCCGATGTCGGTGTTCTTGTCCAGCGGGTCGCCGAGGCGCAGCGTGGACAGCCGGCGCTTGAGCGCGTCGAGCAGCTCGTCCTGGATCGACTCCTGGACCAGCAGGCGCGAACCCGCGCAGCAGACCTGGCCCTGGTTGAAGAAGATGCCGGTGACGATGCCCTCGACGGCCTGGTCGATCGGGGCGTCGTCGAAGACGATGTTGGCGCCCTTGCCGCCCAGCTCCAGCGTGACCTTCTTGTCGGTGCCCGCCACGGACCGGGCGATGGCCTTGCCGACGGCGGTCGAGCCGGTGAAGGCGACCTTGTCGACGTCCCGGTGCTCCACCAGGGCCGCGCCCGCGTCGCCGTACCCGGTGAGGATGTTGACGACGCCCTTGGGCAGACCCGCCTGGCGGCAGATGTCCGCGAAGAACAGCGCGGTCAGCGGGGTCGTCTCGGCGGGCTTGAGGACGACCGTGTTACCGGTCGCGAGCGCCGGGGCGATCTTCCAGGCCAGCATCAGCAGCGGGAAGTTCCACGGGATGACCTGGCCCGCGACGCCGAGCGGCTTCGGGTTCGGTCCGTAGCCGGCGTGGTCGAGCTTGTCGGCCCAGCCCGCGTAGTAGAAGAAGTGCGCGGCGACCAGCGGGAGGTCCGCGTCGCGGGTCTCCCTGATCGGCTTGCCGTTGTCCAGGGTCTCCAGGACGGCCAGCTCGCGGCTGCGCTCCTGGATGATCCGGGCGATACGGAACAGGTACTTGGCGCGCTCGCGGCCGGGCAGCGCCGACCACTTCTCGAACGCCCGGCGGGCGGCCTTCACGGCCCGGTCCACATCCGCCTCGCCCGCCTGGGCGACCTCGGAGAGGACTTCCTCGGAGCTGGGCGAGACGGTCTTGAAGACCTTGCCGTCGGTCGCGTCGACGAACTCGCCGTCGATGAACAGGCCGTACGAGGGCGCGATGTCGACGACGGAACGCGACTCGGGAGCGGGAGCGTACTCGAAAGCAGACGGCTGCATTTTCCTGTCCATGGTCTCAGTCCACCGTCACGTAGTCGGGGCCGGAGTAACGGCCGGTCGCCAGCTTCTGACGCTGCATCAGCAGGTCGTTGAGCAGCGAGGAGGCGCCGAAGCGGAACCAGTGGTTGTCCAGCCAGTCCTCGCCCACGGTCTCGTTGACCAGGACCAGGAACTTGATGGCGTCCTTGGTCGAGCGGATACCGCCGGCGGGCTTCACGCCGACCTGGACGCCGGTCTGGGCGCGGTAGTCGCGCACGGCCTCCAGCAGGACCAGGGTGTTGGCGGGCGTCGCGTTCACCGCGACCTTGCCGGTCGACGTCTTGATGAAGTCGGCGCCGCCCATCATGCCGAGCCAGGAGGCGCGGCGGATGTTGTCGTACGTGGAGAGCTCGCCGGTCTCGAAGATGACCTTGAGGCGGGCCTTGTCGCCGCACTCGGCCTTCACGGCCGCGATCTCCTCGTACACCTTCAGATAGTGCCCGGCCAGGAACGCGCCCCGGTCGATCACCATGTCGATCTCGTCGGCCCCGGCGGCCACCGCGTCGCGTACGTCCGCGAGCTTGACCGGGAGGGCGGCGCGACCCGCGGGGAAGGCCGTGGCGACGGACGCGACCAGCACGCCCGACCCCTTCAGGGTCTCCTTGGCGGTGGCCACCATGTCGGGGTAGACGCAGACGGCCGCGGTGGCCGGGGTGGTGCGGTCGAGCGGGTCGGGGTGGACGGCCTTGGCGGCGAGCGCCCGGACCTTGCCCGGGGTGTCCGCGCCTTCGAGCGTCGTCAGGTCGATCATCGAGATGGCCAGGTCGATGGCGTACGCCTTGGCCGTCGTCTTGATCGAACGGGTGCCGAGGGACGCGGCGCGCGCTTCCAGGCCCACCGGATCGATGCCGGGGAGCCCGTGGAGGAAGCGGCGCAGTGCCGCGTCCGACGCGGTCGCGTCGGCAAGGGCAGCTGCAGTTGCATTGGTGGGCATGGTCACCAGATGAGCATATCTACGCGCGTAGCGTCCTGTACAGCCCCGCTGACCAGGGCCCCTTTGGAACGCCCGGTTCCGCTCCCTGTCACACCGCTGTGACGAGGAGCGGACAGCTCCGGAGAACAAGATCCTTAAATTTGTCGATGCAGCCCGCCGAAACCTCCAACGGCCCCACTCCGAACGAGAACACAGCGGCATGCGGCTCTTCCCTCTTCCACCACTTGTCTCCTTGGGAGTCGTCATGCGTAACGCCCTCCGCACCGCCCTCGCCACCGCGGTCGTCGCCGGTGTCGCCCTCACCCCGGTCGTCACCGCGACCAGCGCGCTGGCGGCGCCGTCCGTCTCCGCCTCCGCACCGGCCGCGGCCAGCCCCCTGCTCGACGCGTACGACGGCCAGAAGGTCCTCATCCACAAGCAGGGCAAGCTGGGAGTCCTCGCGGTGCTGCGCAACGAGGCCGAGGGTCCCGAGGTGTGGATCCGCGCTGTGGGCGCCGACTGGACGCCGAGCAGGGGCTGGGGTGGCCACGTCTACGCGGTGCTGGACCGGGACACCCTCTCGGCCACCGTCCCGGACGTGAAGGGCCTCAAGCTCCAGCTGCTCGGCGCCTCCGGCGCGGCCCCGGTGCTGAAGGTCACCTCGCCCACGGGCGCGGTCTCCACGTACGCGCTGCCGAAGGCCTCGAAGGACGAGTTCCTCCGCGACCAGACCCTCAAGGGCGGGCTGCACGCGAAGGTCTACCGCGGCGGTGTGCAGCGCAAGTACTACGTGGCCACCGTCCTCAAGGGCACGAAGGTGCTCGGCACCCTCACGGCGGGCGGCGACTTCGCCGACAAGCGGACGGCGGTCTTCGACGGCACCCGGGTGACCCTCGACTCCCACGGCGCCCTCACCTCCGTGCGGGAGGCGGGCGGCGGGGGCCAGGACCTCGGCAGGCGCAAGCTGGCCGACGGCACCTACGGCGAGCTGCGGAAGATGGGCGCGGGCTGGTACGTCCTGGAGCTGGCGGCGTCCAACGGCAAGGAGCGCGGCTCGGTCACGGCGGGCGGACCCGGGGGCGCGGCCGAGAACGGCCGGCAGGTCGGCGGCATGTGGGTGGGCCTCAACTCCGGCGGCAAGGTGGGCTCCTGGCTCAACCCGGCGGGCGGCTTCGACGGCGATGTCGACTACACCAAGGGCTGCACGGCCTTCCGCAGCAGCGGCACCCCCTTCAAGGGGTTGAGCCTGCGACTGTCCAGCGGCCCGAAGGGCTCGGTCGCCGAGGTGACGAACGTCAACGACGGCTCTGTCTACGACCGGCTCTCCACCGGTGACAGGTACGGCCTGCTGGGTGGCGCCGAGGTGCAGGACCTGCCGAGCGGGCCCGTCTTCCGGATGCACGTGCACGGCGGCAAGAGCCCCTGGGCCACCATCAAGTTCCCGAAGAAGCCGGCCGGTGCGGGCTGCGCGGTCACCACCGGGACGACGAACACCACCGGCACCGGCTCCCACACCGCGACCGGGACCACGGCCCAGACCGGCGCCACCGGCGTCCAGGTCGTCCCCAAGGGCGCGGTCGCTGCCGGGGCCGAGGTCAAGGGCGGTGGCAAGGACGACGACAACACCGTGCTCGTCGCCGGGGGCGCGGGTCTCGCCTCGGTCGGCGCGGCCGGGCTCGGGTTCGTGGCGCTGCGCCGCCGGGCGGCTGCGCGCGGCTGACGGCCGTACGTTCCACAGCCCGCCGGGGGCGCCGCCACTGCTGTGGCGGCGCCCCCGTGCGCGTGTTCCGGGCCGGACCGGCGGGCGCGTCCGCGCCCTGTCTCGGCCCGGCTCGAACACGTAGTGCACAATCGGCCCCATGACGAGCCCCACGCCGCCCGCCGAGCCCACCTACGCCGACCGCGTCTACCGCTCACCCGGCGGTATCGCCGGAGGCGTCCTGCTGCTCGCGCTCGGACTCTGGCTGGCCGGGGACGCGATCGTGCAGGGGCACGGAAGCGCGCCCTGGCTGGCTCTGGCCGGGCTGCTGTGCGGTGTGCCGCTGGTCTTCGCGTTCACCGTGCGGCCGGCCGTGTTCGCCAACGACGACCGGTTGCGGGTCCGCAACCCGTTCCGGACCGTGACGCTCCCGTGGGCCGCCGTGGCGGACGTACGGGCCGGGTACTCCAGCGAGGTGTTCGACCAGGAGGGTACGAAGTACCAGCTGTGGTCGATTCCCGTGTCGCTGCGGCAGCGCAAGCGGGCCGCCCGGGCGCAGGTGCGGGACGCTGCGACGGACCCGTACGGGCGTACGTCCACCACCGCCGGTGCCGACGAGAAGTCCCGGCTCGCTTCCGCGGACCGGACGATCCGGGAGCTGCGGGAGCTGGCGGAGCGGAACGCCGGGCGTGCGGGCGCGCAGGGCCCGGTGGCCGTGCGGTGGGCCTACGAGGTCATCGCGCCCGCCATCGCCGGGGCCGTGGTGCTCGTGGTGCTGCTCGCCGTGGCGTGAGGGTTTTCCGGGTTTTCCGGGGTGCGGTGGGGTGGGGTGCCGGAGCGGTCATGTTCCGGGTGCCGGTCGTGGGTGGCTGGTCGCGCAGTTCCCCGCGCCCCTGAGGGGTGGGGGTGCCGTCGTTCTTGAGCCGCGGGCCGTCCTGGGCCTGTCGCGCAGCTCCCCGCGCCCCTGAAGGCGGCCCGCGCCCCTGTCGGTGTCGTCCTACGGAGGCCCCGGCCACACCAGCAGCATGTAGGACCCCAGCCACGCCGAGGACAGCGCCGCCCCGCCCAGGACCAGCAGCGTCACATGGCGGCGGGCCCTCGCCAGGGACACCGCCAGGGGGAGCAGGAGCGGGAAGCCGGGGAGCAGGAAGCGGGCCCGGGGGAAGTAGACGCCGCCGCTGCCCAGGACCACCAGGAGCAGCACCGCCGAGAACGTCAGCAGGGCCACCGGCTGGCGGTCCGCCACGCTCAGCAGGAACAGGGCGCCCGCCAGGATCAGGACCAGCGAGACGACCACCAGGAACAGCGCGGGGGAGCGGTCGTAGACCAGCAGGGTGCGCAGTTCGCGCAGGGTGTCCGCGCCGCCGTCCCACTCGTTCGTCCACAGCCGCTGGACCGCGAAGTAGCCGTCCCAGCGGCCCAGCCGGGCCCCCACCCAGGCGACGAAGGCGAACCAGCCCAGCGGGGCCAGGAGCGCGCCCGTGAGCGGGCCCCGCGCGGGGCCGCCGCGCCGCAGGGCGACCAGGGCCGCCACCGCCACGGCCGCCGCGACCGCGATCCCCGTCGGCCGGGTCAGCCCCGCCAGCGAGGCCAGCGCCCCGGCCGCCACCCAGCGGCCCGTCAGGACGCAGTACAGCGACCACGCGGCGAGCGCCGTGAAGAGCGATTCGGTGTAGCCCATCCACTGCACGACGGCCACCGGCAGCGCGCCCCACAGGACCGTCAGGACCGTGCCCGCGCGCCGGCCGTACAGCCGGTCGCCGACCGCGAAGATCCCCCACGCCGCCGCCGACGAGCAGAGCACCGCCACGGCCAGCCCCACGCTCGCCCGCGAGCCGGGCGTCACGGCCGCCACCGCCTTGATCACGGCCGGGTAGAGCGGGAAGAACGCCAGGTTGTTGTGGTTGAGCCGGGTGCCGAGCTCCCGGTCGTACCCGTGGTCGGCGATGCCGAGGTACCAGTGCGAGTCCCACGAGGTGGCCAGCGTCGGCCAGACGCCGTGGTGCTGGAGGTGCGCCCAGCGGGCGAGGACCGCGAGGCCGAGCAGCCGTACCGCGAGATGGCCCAGGAGCGCGGGCGCGGCCCGGGCGAAGGCGGCCCGGACGGTGGTCCCGAGGAAACGGAGGCCGTCCCCGCCGCCCTGCCCCTGGGGGCTGCGGGCGGCGGGGACGGCACGGCCCGTACGGCTGCGCGTAGGGGCCGCCGGTGAGACGGTCGGGGGCACGGCGGTGCTCCTGGGCTCGGCGGGCGGTTCCGGGCCACCCTTTCTCGGATGATCCGGAAAAGGCCGGGAGCGCTGCGCCGGACGCCGTACGGGATTCACTCGTACGGGTCATGTG
>NZ_JBJHPC010000302.1:0-8769 GCF_045257485.1 Streptomyces sp. YS-3
CGCGCGGCCCACCCCCGAGAAGGGCACGCGCGTCCGCCGGAGGAACCCGGCCGTTCCTGAGCCGGCCGGGTTCGTGGCTCGACCCCTCAGGCCCGGCCGCGCCGCAGTCCGCGGCTGCGCTGGAGCTGGAGTCTCTCCTGCTCGGAGAGGCCGCCCCAGACGCCGAACCGCTCGTCGTTCGCGAGCGCGTACTCCAGGCAGGCCTGGCGTCCCTCACAGCCGCCGCAGAGCTGCTTGGCCTCCCGCGTCGAGCTGCCGGGGGCGGGGAAGAAGAACTCGGGCCCCGCCTGGGCGCACAACGCGGTCTCCTGCCAGGCGAGTTCCGGCCCGGCGATGGTGGTGTTGATCGACATGCCTTCATGCTGGCCCGGCCGGATCAACGTCCGGTCAATGATCGTTGAACGCCTTCCGCCGCCCGCGTCAAGCGATCTTCGCCCGCCGCCCGCTCTTTGGCCGGTTCCAGCCTGTCGATCACGGGACGGGAGTGGTTCCGGCCGCCTTCGCCGTTGCCGTGAGCGACCAGAACACCCGGCCGTAGTGTGGAGCCCTTCGTCGATCACGACCCGTCAGGGAGCCGATATGACCGAGGCCACCACGGTGCGCACACCGACCGGCGCGCAGGCCGTGCAGCGCGCCCTGGAGGTGCTGCACTCCTTCCACGACAACGGCCCCGACCTCAGCGCGTCCGATCTCTCCCGGCGCCTGGGGTTACCCGTCTCCACCGCCCACCGGCTGGCCCGCACCCTCGTGGGGGCGGGCTTCCTGGAGCAGGACGTGCGCACCGCGCGCTACCGGCTCGGCCCCGCCATGACCGAGCTCGGCCGCCTCTCGTACCACCAGCGCGGGCTCCATCTGGCCGCCCCCGAGCTCGCCGACCTGGCCGCGCGGACCGGCGCCGTCGCCGACCTCGCGCTGCGCAGTGGCCCGCACGCGGTGATCGTGGCGGGCGGCCCGGTCCCCCCGATGGCGGGGCTGCGCCGCCCGCTGCGCTCGACGGCGCCGGGCCGGGTGCTGCTCGCCTGGCCCGGGCCGGACGAACCGTCGGCCCTGGACGAGGAGTTGGCGGACGTACGGGCCGACGGCTTCGCGCGCGAGGAGAGCGAGACGGTCCCCGGCGCGTACGGCACGGCGTACGGGACGCGCACCCTGGCCGTGCCGGTCCTCGACCGCGCCGGCCACGCCCGCTTCGCCCTGTCGCTGCGGGCCGCGCCGGTGGTGATGACGGACGAGCGGGCCGTCTGGTTCCTGGCGCAGGCACGCGCGTGCGCCCAGGCGCTGGAGATACTCCTGCTGCCCCCGGCCGAGCGCCGGCCGCCCCTGGCGTAGCGGGGCGGCGGCGGTCCGGTTCGGCGCGACAACGCCCGGCAGGCGGCTCAGCATGGAAAGGGGCGGGATCCTCGGCCGCACGACGGCGGAAGTGAGGAACCATGACGACGCACACACCCTCCGCACGGTGCCCCCGCCTGCCCGATCACGCCTCGGGAGCACCATGAGTGCCGGTGCGCAACGGCTGCTGGCCGGCCGGTACCTCCTCGTCGAACAGCTCGGCCACGGCGGGATGGGCACCGTGTGGCGGGCGCAGGATCAGCTGCTCAGCCGTGAGGTGGCGGTGAAGGAGCTGACGGTCGGCGGGCTGCCGCGCGAGGAGCTCGCGGTGCTGCACGCCCGCATGGAGCAGGAGGCACGGGCCGCGGCGCGGGTCAAACACCCCGGGGTCGTCACCGTGTTCGATGTGCTGGAAGAGGACGGCCGGCCGTGGATCGTGATGGAGCTGATCGACGGCCAGTCGCTCGCCGACGTCATCGCCACCGAGGGGACACTGCTGCCACGGGACGCGGCCCGGCTCGGCGCGCAGTTGCTGTCGGCGCTGGACCGGGCCCACCAGCTCGGGGTGCTCCACCGGGACGTCAAACCGGCCAACGTGTTGCTCGAACGCGGCGGCCGGGTGGTGCTCGGTGATTTCGGCATCGCCGTCATGGGGGGTTCCAGCGGGCTGACCCGCACCGGCGACGTCGTCGGTTCGCCGGACTACCTCGCCCCGGAGCGTGCCATGGGCCACCGCCCGGGCCCGGAGTCCGATCTCTGGTCGCTCGGCGTGACGCTGTACGCCGCGGTGGAGGGGCAGTCACCGTTCCGCCGCACCACGACGATGAGCACCTTGCAGGCGGTGGTCGCCGAGGAGCTTCCGCAGCCCCGGCACGCGGGCCCGCTCGCCCCGGTCATAGAAGCGCTGCTGCGCAAGGACCCGAACGAGCGGGTCACCGCCGAGCAGGCCCGGCGGATGCTGGACGATGTGGCGGCCGGGCTGCCGGTGAGCGCGCCCGGGGCGGCGGAGCATCCGCCCACGCAGGTGGCGCCGCCGACGGACAGCGGCGGCCGGGAGCGCCTCGCCCCGGACGCGACCCAGACGCCACCGCACACGCCGTTGCCGCCGCCCTACGCGCCGGGCGACCGGGCCGGGTCCGGCCAGGCGGCGTACGACGACCATCGGGCGGCCACCCCGCCGACCGTACGGGTGGCCTCCGCCGACGACTACGGCGGCCATCCGGGCGGCGCGGGCGACGGAGGCCACCCGTACGGTCGGCGCAGGTCGCTGCTGATAGCCGGGGCCGCCCTGGCCGTGGTACTGGCGGGCGGTGGCGCAGCCGCGGTGATGACCCTGAGCTCCCGGGACACCCCGCAGCCGGCCGCTCCCGCCGTCTCGCAGAGCGTCGTCACCCGGACGGCCACACCAACGACCCCTCCCAGCCGGACCGGCGAGGTCCCGGCGCCGGCGCAGTCCAGCGCCGCACCGACATCGGTCCCACCGACCACGCCGGCCACCCCGACCACCACAAACGCCACGACCCCCACGACCTCACCCGCCCAGCAGGTCGTCGAGGACTATTTCGCCGCCATCAACGCCAAGGACTACGCGCGCGCCTGGGAGCTCGGGGGGAAGAACCTGGGCGGCACCTACGACTCCTACGTCAAGGGCCTCGCCACCACCGTCTCCGATACGGTCACCGTCGACTCCGTCTCCGGGGACACCGTGACCGTGCGGCTCGACGCGCTGCAGGCGGACGGCACGCACAAGCTCTTCGCCGGCACGTACACCGTCGACCACGGCGCCATCGTCACGGCCGACGTCGACACGCAGTGACGCGCCGCTAGGAGTCCTTCTTCCTGGCCCGGCTCGGCTGCACCCGCAGGGGCTCCCCGGGCATCTTGGGATAGTCCGGCGGATAGGGCATGTCGCCCAGCCGGTGGTCCTGTTCGTCGCGGGCGGCGAGTTCGAGGAGCGGCTCCAGGCCGAAGGCGTGGTCCTCCATGTCCGCGTGGACGTCCCCCACCTCGGCGTACCGCTCGGGCATGGTCCTCAGGTCGAAGTCCTCGGGCCGGATGTCGTCCAGCTCCTCCCAGCGCAGCGGCGCGGAGACCGGGGCGTGCGGCTTGGGGCGGACCGAGTAGGCGGAGGCGATAGTGCGGTCGCGGGCCGTCTGGTTGTAGTCGACGAAGATCCGCTCGCCGCGCTCCTCCTTCCACCACGCGGTGGTGACCTTCCCCGCCATGCGCCGCTCCAGCTCCCGGCCGACGGCGATGGCGCAGCGGCGCACCTCGGTGAAGGTCCAGCGGGGCTCGATGGGGACGAAGACGTGGATGCCCCGGCCGCCGGAGGTCTTGGGCCACCCCCGGATGCCGGACTCCTCCAGCAGGGCGCGCAGTTCGTGGGCGACCGGGACCGCGTCGTCGAACCCGGTGCCGGGCTGGGGGTCGAGGTCGATGCGGAGTTCGTCCGGGTGGTCGGTGGCCTCGCGGCGTACCGGCCACGGGTGGAAGGTGAGGCAGCCCAGGTTGGCGGCCCACAGCACGGCGGCGGGCCCGGTCGGGCAGATCTCGTCGGCGTGGCGGCCACTGGGGAAGGAGATCCGGGCGGTCGGGATCCACTCGGGCAGGTTCTTGGGGGCCCGCTTCTGGAAGAAGGACTCGCCGTCCACCCCGTCCGGATAGCGCTCCAGGGTGGTCGGGCGGTCGCGCAGGGCGCGGGTGATCCCGTCGGCGACGGTCAGGTAGTACCTGGCCACGTCCAGCTTGGTGTAGCCGCGCTCCGGGAAGTACACCTTGTCCGGGTTGGACAGGCGGACGGACCGTCCGGCCACGTCCAGCTCCACGGCCTCACCCTTGCTCGTGCCCATGCAGGCCACGGTAGGCGTGAGCCGCAAATGGCGCATATCGGCACAGTCCGGCGAGAATCAGCGGTATGGACCTGCCGGTGATGCCGCCCCTGAAGCCGATGCTCGCCAAGTCGGTCGCCAGGATTCCGCCCGGGATGCAGTACGAGGCGAAGTGGGACGGCTTCCGTGCGATCGTGCACCGCGACGGCGACGAGATCGTCATCGGCAGCCGCAACGGCAAGCCGCTCACCCGCTACTTCCCCGAGCTCGCCCAGGCCCTCAAGGAGCGGCTGCCCCGGCGCTGTGTGGTGGACGGCGAGATCGTCATCGTCCACGAGGGCCGACTCGACTTCGACCGGCTCACCGAGCGCATCCACCCGGCCGCCTCCCGGGTGAACCTGCTGGCCGAGCAGACCCCGGCCAGCTTCGTCGCCTTCGACCTGCTGGCGCTGGGGGACGACTCACTGCTCGACACCCCGCTGAGCGAGCGCCGGGCCGCCCTGACCGGGGCCCTGGAGGGCGTCGGGCCGCCGGTGCACCTGGCGCCCGCCACCACGGACGTCGAGCAGGCCCGGGAGTGGTTCGAGCGGTACGAGGGCGCCGGGCTGGACGGGGTGGTGGCCAAGCCGCTCGACCTGCGCTACCGCCCGGACGCCCGGCTGATGTACAAGATCAAGCACGAGCGCACGGCCGACGCGGTGGTGGCGGGCTACCGCTTCCACAAGAGCGGCCCCGTCGTCGGTTCGCTGCTGCTGGGCCTCTACGACGGCGCCGGCGCCCTCCAGCACGTGGGTGTCTGCGCGGCCTTCCCGATGAAGCGCAGGGCCGACCTGATCGAGGAGCTGGCGCCGCTCCTGATGGACGATCCGGTGGGCGGCGGGCACCCGTGGGCCGCGTGGCTGGACGAGGCCGCCCACGCGGGCGCCCGGCTGCCGGGCGCGCAGAGCCGCTGGACCGGCAAGAAGGACCTGTCGTGGGTGGCGCTGCGGCCGGAGCGGGTGTGCGAGGTGGCCTACGACCACATGGAGGGCGACCGCTTCCGCCACACCGCCCAGTTCCGCCGCTGGCGCCCGGACCGGTCCCCCGACAGCTGTACGTACACCCAGCTGGAGGAACCGGTCTCCTACGACCTGGCGCAGGTGCTGTCGGGCGGCTGACCGGCCCGCTCAGCCGTCCCGGCGGGCGATGACCCGGTACGCGTTGGAGAACCGGGTGCGCCGGGCCAGCGGGTTGAGCAGCTGGTCCAGGGCGTACACCGCGATCAGCACCGGTACGGCCGCCCACACCAGCGTGAACCGCGCGGCCCGTGCGGCGCGGCCCGGCCTGCGGGGCCGCCAGGGCGCGTCGTCGCGCGGCAGCAGCCGGTCGAACAGGAACCAGGTCGCGCACGCCAGGTCGGCGGGGATGTGGGCGTCGCGCCGCTCGGCCACCTCGACGGTGAAGCCCAGCTCGCGCAGCCGTCGGCAGAGATTGCCCATGGGGACCATGTTGAGGTGCTGGGGCTGGAACCAGGGCAGCCAGCGCCGGCCCAGCAGGCGTCCCGACAGCGACTCGGGGTCGGGCACCTCGATCAGCAGCCGTCCGCCGGGCGCCAACGCCGTGTGCGCGGCGACGAGTTCCCGGTGCGGGTCGGGGGTGTGCTCCAGGTAGTGGAACATGCTGACCGTGTCGTAACGGCCCGCCATCTCCCCGGCGAGCTCCACGAACAGCCCTCGGTAGGCCTCCTTGACGCGGCCCTCCTTGGCCGCGAGTTCGACGCCCTCGCCCATGTCGAGGCCGTCGAACTCGGTGTCGGGCAGCACTTCCTTGGCGGTGGCGCAGAAGTGGCCGAGCGAGGTGCCGACGTCCAGCCAGCGGCGGGGCAGGGCGACCCGCCGCAGCGCGCGGGCGCTGCGGCGGAACCGCTTCTTGCTGCCGTTGCCCTCGAACATCTTGGCGGTGGTCTCCGCGCCGAGGCCGTCGTAGAAGTCCCGGTAGTAGAAGTCCAGGCCCTCCGGGCTCAGGCGCGGGTTCTGGAAGACGTGCCCGCAGCTTTGGCACTCGTCGAGGACGAAGTGGCCGGGCTTGCCCTGGATGAGGTCCGTGGTGCGGAACTTGCGGCGCAGGTCGCGGCCGAGGCACCAGGGGCAGTCGGGGCGCGCCGGAAGGAAGAAGCGGGCCGTGCCACGGGCCAGCTCCTCCTGGTACGACGGGCGGAGGCCGGCGATCCGTTCACTGTCGGGCATGTGCGTCCCTCTCTACGGGGGGTGGGGGCTACTGGCGGGGCTGTTCCGCGGCGGCGAGCTTCTCCAGGCACGTGGCGGCGGCCGACTCGCCCCCGGCGGCGCGGAAGGCGTCCCGGATCCGCCGGGCCGCGTCCCGGTGGCCCGGCCCGGTCACCACCGCGTCCAGGGCCGCGCCGATCTGCTCGCGCCCGGCCCGCGCGAACTTCACCCGCACCCCGGCCCCGGCGCCCACCACCTGGGCCGCCACGACCGGCTGGTCGTCCCGGATCGGGGCGACCACCAGCGGTACCCCGTGCCACAGCGCCTCGGTGACGGTGTTGTGGCCCGCGTGGCAGACCACCGCCGACATCCGCTCCAGCAGGGCGACCTGCGGCAGCTCCGCGGCGACCAGCAGGCCGGGTTCCGGCGGCACCGGCCCGAGCAGCCCGCCGGGGTCGCAGACCACCGCCCGCAGCCGCGCGGCGCGGGCGCGCACCGCCGCGACGCTCTCGGCGAGGAAGCGCCCGCCCGCGTCGGTGTTCGCCGTACCCAGGGTGATCAGCACGGCCGGTGTACCCGGCGCCAGGTCCAGCCACGGCCAGGGGAAGTCGCCGGTGGCCGAGCGCCGGGCGGCCAGCGCCGGGCCCACGAAGCGCAGGTCGGTGTCGGGAGTGGTGTACGGGCCGGTCAGCTCGGGGGTGGTGAAGGCGAGGGTGAGGAGCGGGGAGAAGCGCGGGTCGTGGGTGGCGGCCGGGTCGCCGATGCGCTGCCGCAGCTCGTGGAGGAGCCCGGTGAGCCAGCTGTGCACGCCCGGCATCCCGGCCATGCTGTCGGTGAGCTCGGCGGAGGTGGTCGAGGAGGTCGCGAAGGGCACCCCGAGCCGCTCGGCCACCAGGGCGCCCGCCACGGTCTGCTGGTCCGCGACCACCACGTCCGGCCGGAAGTCGGTGACCGCCGCCGCCACCCCCGGCGCCATCGCCTCGGCGAGCGGCCCGAGGAACCGTGCCCAGAGGAACTTCAGGGCCGCGACCCCGCGCAGTTCGGGGGGCCGTCCGCCGATCCCGTCGGGGCCCGCGCACGCGTACACCAGGGGCCGCCGCTCCTCCACCAGCCGTCCCACGACCTCCGGGCGGCCGGCCCAGGCCACCTCGTGGCCCCGGGCGCCGAGTTCGGCGGCGACGGCCGCGGCCGGGTTGACGTGGCCCGTCAGCGGCGGCACCACGAACAGGAAGCGGCTCACCGGGCCGGCCCCGGTCCGCCCGGCCCCGGGGCCGCCGCGGTGGGCTCGGGCAGGGCCGCCGTATGGTCGCGGATCCAGCTCAGGGCCAGCTCACCGACCGCGTCGGACGCCTCGACCAGGACCGAGTGCTTCTGCCCGGGCACCACCGCGACGCGGCAGCGCGGCAGCAGCGACCGCAGCCGGGCGGCTTCGGCGGCCACCAGCCCCTCCTGACCGTTGATCAGCAGGACCGGGCAGCGCACCCGGCCCAACTGCTCGTCGGTGAGGACCCGCCCGCCGGGGATGTCCTCGGCGATGGTGGTGGAGCGCACCAGGCGGCCGGCGGCCTGGCCGAGCCGGCGGATGTGGGCGTCGTGGCGGGCGTCGCCGGTCCGGGTCGAGGAGAGCGTGCCGTACTGCTCGGTGAACCACAGCAGGGCGTCGTCCTCCGGCATGCCCACGGCGTGCCGCAGCGCCGCCGTCATGGTGTCCGACCAGGTGCGGCTGGCGGGCCCGGACTCGATGACGGTGACGGTGGCGACGCGGTCGGGCCGGTGCACGACGTAGTCGAGCGCGACCGTGCCGCCGAAGGAGTTGCCGACGAGGTGGACCGGGCCGTCGATCCCCAGCTCGTCGAGGAGGGCGTCGAGATCGGCGGTGAAGTGCTCCAGGGTGTAGCCGGAGGGCGGGCGTTCGCTGCGGCCGTGCCCGCGCAGGTCGTACATGACGGCCTCGTACCCGGCGGCGGCGAAGACCGGGCCGAGGGTGAAGTAGTAGCTGGCGAGGCTGTCGATGAAGGCGCCGTGGATGAACACCGCCGTCCCCCGTGGCGGGCGGCTCCTGGGGGTGAGGCGCTGGACGTGCAGGCCGAGCCCGTTGGCGCGGATCATCACCATCGGGCGGCCCCCGGTCCGGGGGCCCGGCCGAGGCAGTCCACCACATGGGCCACGAGCCGGCCGACGGTGAGCGCGATGATCTCGTCGATCTCCAGACCGGCGACGAACTCGGCGAAGTTGACCCGCTCCCCGTACCGCTCCTCCAGATGTCCGGAGAGCATGACGAGGTCGATGCTCTCCAGCTCCAGGTCGTCACCGAAGAGGGTGTCGGGGCGGATGTCGGCGGGGTCGGGGGCGTAGTCCCCGAGCACCGTGACGATCGCCTGGGCGATCTCGGCCAGCACGGTCTCCTCGTC
>NZ_JBJHPC010000303.1:0-8764 GCF_045257485.1 Streptomyces sp. YS-3
TCGTGCGCAAGGTGCTCATCGCCAACCGTGGCGAAATCGCTGTCCGCGTTGCCCGGGCGTGTCGGGACGCCGGGATCGCCAGCGTAGCCGTCTACGCCGATCCGGACCGGGACGCTCTGCACGTCCGCGCGGCCGACGAGGCATTCGCTCTGGGCGGTGACACCCCGGCCGCCAGCTACCTGGACATCGCCAAGGTCCTGCAGGCCGCCGCCGACTCCGGCGCGGACGCCATCCACCCCGGCTACGGCTTCCTCTCCGAGAACGCCGAATTCGCCCARGCSGTSCTGGACGCCGGCCTGACCTGGATCGGCCCCCCGCCCCAGGCGATCCGCGACCTCGGCGACAAGGTCGCCGCCCGCCACATCGCCCAGCGCGCCGGCGCCCCCCTGGTCGCCGGCACCCCCGACCCCGTCTCCGGCGCGGACGAAGTCGTCGCCTTCGCCCAGGAACACGGCCTGCCCATCGCCATCAAGGCCGCCTTCGGCGGCGGCGGACGCGGCCTCAAAGTCGCCCGCACCCTCGAAGAAGTCCCCGAACTCTACGACTCCGCCGTCCGCGAGGCCGTCGCCGCCTTCGGCCGCGGCGAATGCTTCGTCGAGCGCTACCTCGACAAGCCCCGCCACGTCGAAACCCAGTGCCTGGCCGACACCCACGGCAACGTCGTCGTCGTCTCCACCCGCGAYTGCTCCCTCCAGCGCCGCCACCAGAAACTCGTCGAGGAAGCCCCCGCCCCCTTCCTCTCCGACGCCCAGATCCAGGAGCTCTACGCCTCCTCCAAGGCCATCCTGAAGGAAGCCGGCTACGTCGGCGCCGGCACCGTCGAATTCCTCGTCGGCATGGACGGCACCATCTCCTTCCTCGAAGTCAACACCCGCCTCCAGGTCGAACACCCCGTCACCGARGAAGTCGCCGGCATCGACCTCGTCCGCGAGATGTTCCGCATCGCCGACGGCGAGGAACTCGGCTACGGCGACCCCGAGCTGCGCGGCCACTCCTTCGAGTTCCGCATCAACGGCGAAGACCCCGGCCGCAACTTCCTGCCCGCCCCCGGCACCGTCACCCGCTTCGCAGGACCCTCCGGCCCCGGCGTCCGCCTCGACGCCGGCGTGGAATCCGGCAGCGTCATCGGCCCCGCCTGGGACTCCCTCCTCGCCAAACTCATCGTCACCGGCGCCACCCGCGAACAAGCCCTCCAGCGCGCCGCCCGCGCCCTGGAAGAGTTCCAGGTCGAGGGCATGGCCACCGCCATCCCCTTCCACCGCGCGGTCGTCAAGGACCCCGCCTTCGCCCCCGAACTCACCGGCTCCCCCGACCCCTTCACCGTCCACACCCGCTGGATCGAGACCGAATTCGTCAACGAGATCAAGCCCTTCGCCGCCCCGGCCGACGCCGAGACGGACGAGGAGGCCGGTCGCGAGACGGTCGTGGTCGAGGTCGGCGGGAAGCGGCTGGAGGTCTCGCTGCCCTCCTCGCTCGGCATGTCGCTGGCCCGCACCGGCCTCGCCGCCGGCGCCAAGCCCAAGCGCCGCGCCACCAAGAAGGCGGGCTCGGCGGCCTCCGGCGACACCCTCGCGTCCCCGATGCAGGGCACGATCGTCAAGGTCGCCGTCGAAGAGGGCCAGGAAGTCAAGGAAGGCGACCTCATCGTCGTCCTCGAAGCCATGAAGATGGAACAGCCCCTCAACGCCCACCGCTCCGGCACCGTCAAGGGCCTCGCGGCCGAGGTCGGCGCCTCGATCACCTCGGGTGCGGCGATCTGCGAGATCAAGGACTGACCTCGGGTACGGAGCCGATCCGTCGTCCGTCTTCCGAAGCCCCCGCCGGTCCACTCCGGCGGGGGCTTCGGCCGTACGCGCGGCGGCGGGCCCGTCGCGGGGTGCGCACCCGGCTTCCGTACGGACCCGTACCGGGCGGTACCCGGGGCGCGCGGTTCGGGCATCCTTGGGGTATGACGACGAGGCCGATGCGTGCCGACGCGCGCCGCAACTACGAGCGGCTCCTGGGCGTGGCGAGGAGCGCGTTCGCGGAGCACGGGACGGACGCCTCCCTCGAAGACGTGGCCAGGCGCGCGGGCGTCGGGATCGGCACCCTCTACCGGCACTTCCCGAACCGCCACGCGCTGATGAGCGCGATCTTCCAGAGCGAGGTGGACGTCCTTCTCGCGCGTTCCCGGGAGCTGCTCGACGCCGACCAGCCCTGTACGGCGCTCGTGGAGTGGCTGCGCGCCATCATCACTCATACGGGTGAGTACCGAGGGGTGGCGCGCGCCCTCATGTCGGCATCGCACGACGACAGTTCGGCCCTGGCGCAGTGCAGCACCCCGATGCGGGAGGCGGGCAGCGCCCTGCTGGAGCGCGCCCAGCTGGCCGGTTCCGTACGCGTCGACGTGACGATCGGCGATCTGATGCAGCTGACCAACGCGATCGCCCTGGCGGCGGAGCAGGCGCCGGACGACCCGGAGTTGGCCGACCGGCTGCTCGCCCTGACCCTGCGGGGCCTGAAGCCGTGAGGCCGGGTCCCCTCCGGGCGGAGGGGCCAGGCGCTCAGCGGCGGCGCAGATCCGCCACTCTGGCCCGCTCTCCGGGCCCCTGCTGATCACCCAGCGGGGCCGCGGTGCGCAACTGTGGCCCGGCGCCGGGCACATGGCTGCGGCGCTGACCGGGCAGCGGCACGTCCCGGCGGGGCTGACGCCCCGGTGGGACGCCCTCGCCGCCGGCAGCCGGACCGGCCACGGTGATCTGCACGCCCTGGTCGGCCAGGGCCTGGAGCTCGGTGGCGGCCCGGTCGTCGTGGCCGGGGGGCTCGTCGGTGACCAGGCGCGTGATCACGTCCGTCGGCACCGTCTGGAACATGGTGTCGGTTCCGAGTTTGGTGTGGTCGGCGAGGACGACCACCTCGGCGGCGGCCTGCACCAGGGCGCGGTCCACGCTCGCCGAGAGCATGTTGGACGTGGACAGACCCCGCTCGGCCGTCAGTCCGCTCCCGGAGAGGAAGGCGCGCGAGACCCGCAGCCCCTGGAGGGACTGCTCGGCCCCGCTGCCCACCAGGGCGTAGTTGGAGCCGCGCAGGGTGCCGCCGGTCATGACGACCTCCACGCGGTTGGCGTGGGCCAGCGCCTGGGCGACGAGCAGGGAGTTGGTGACGACCGTGAGGCCGGGGACGCGCGCGAGCCGGCGGGCCAGCTCCTGCGTGGTCGTCCCCGCGCCGACCACGATGGCCTCGCCCTCTTCGACGAGGCTCGCGGCGAGGTCGGCGATGGCCGTCTTCTCCGCGGTCGCGAGATGGGATTTCTGCGGGAAGCCGGACTCTCGCGTGAGTCCGCCCGGCAGTACCGCACCGCCGTGCCGGCGGTCGAGGAGTCCTTCCGCCTCCAGCGCCCGCACGTCCCGCCGTACGGTCACTTCGGAGGTCTGGACGACGCGGGCGAGCTCCCGGAGCGATACCGCACCGTTGGCCCGCACCATTTCGAGGATCAATTGGCGACGTTCTGCAGCGAACACGAAACTGACAGTAACGTGAGCGGCCGATTGTTTTCAGCAAGTTGCGCCGAATAACAGAAGGTGTGCACAGAGGTGTCCCTGAAGTGGTATAGGCGCCCTCCCGGGCGCCTTGTCCCACGCCGCCGCGCCGCCGGGCGCCCCGGTTACGCCTCGCCCGCCCTCTTGCGCGAGTGCAGCTGGCGGGCCACCTCCGCGATCGAACCCGACAGGGACGGATAGACCGTGAACGCCTTCGCGATCTGCTCCACGGTCAGGTTGTTGTCGACCGCGATCGAGATGGGGTGGATCAGCTCCGAGGCGCGCGGCGCGACGACCACGCCGCCGACCACGATCCCGGTGCCCGGTCGGCAGAAGATCTTCACGAAGCCGTCCCGGATGCCCTGCATCTTGGCGCGCGGATTGCGCAGCAGCGGCAGCTTGACCCCCAGCGCGTCGATCTTGCCCGCGTCCACGTCGGCCTGCGAGTAGCCGACGGTGGCGATCTCGGGGTCGGTGAAGACGTTCGAGGAGACCGTCTTGAGGTCCAGCGGGGCCACCGCGTCGCCGAGGAAGTGGTACATCGCGATCCGGCCCTGCATGGCCGCGACCGAGGCGAGGGCGAAGATGCCGGTGACGTCACCGGCCGCGTACACGCCCGGCGAGGAGGTGCGCGAGACCTTGTCGGTCCAGATGTGACCGGACTCCAGGAGCTTGACCCCGGACTCCTCCAGGTTCATCCCGGCGGTGTTCGGGATCGCGCCGACCGCCATCAGGCAGTGCGTACCGCTGATGACGCGCCCGTCCGAGAGGGTGACCTCCACCCGGTCGCCGACGCGCTTGGCGGACTGCGCGCGGGAGCGGGCCATCACGTTCATGCCGCGGCGGCGGAAGACGTCCTCCAGGACGGCCGCCGCGTCCGGGTCCTCGCCCGGCAGCACCCGGTCGCGGGAGGAGACGAGGGTGACCTTGGAGCCCAGCGCCTGGTACGCGCCGGCGAACTCGGCGCCGGTCACACCGGAGCCGACCACGATCAGCTCTTCGGGCAGTTCGTCCAGGTCGTAGACCTGGGTCCAGTTCAGGATGCGCTCGCCGTCCGGCAGCGCGTCCGGGATCTCGCGCGGGTGGCCGCCGGTGGCGATGAGCACGGCGTCGGCGGTGAGGATCTCCTCGCTGCCGTCGGCGGCCGTGACGATGACATCCCGGGTGCCGTCGATGCCCTGCGGGCCGCCGAGCTTGCCGCGCCCGCGCAGCACCCGGGCGCCGGCCCGGGTCACGGAGGCGGTGATGTCGTGCGACTGGGCGAGCGCGAGGCGCTTGACCCGTCGGTTGACCTTGCCGAGGTCGACGCCGACCACACGGGCGGACTGCTCCTCGGGCGGGGTGTCGTCGGCGACCAGGATGCCCAACTCCTCGTACGAAGAGTCGAAGGTGGTCATCACCTCGGCCGTCGCGATCAGAGTCTTCGACGGTACGCAGTCGGTGAGCACCGATGCCCCGCCCAGACCGTCGCAGTCGACGACGGTCACCTCCGCGCCGAGTTGGGCGCCCACCAGGGCCGCCTCGTATCCGCCGGGTCCGCCACCGATGATCACGATCCGGGTCACGAAAAAGTCCGCCTCGCATTGAGGAAATGCAGTACGTAGCTCATTGTCCCGCACGCTTCAAGATGCTTCGCCCCCGGGGCGCCATACGGCTGTCACACGCGTGTGCCCTTCTCACGCGGGCGCCCGCGGGCCGCTGTCGTACCCTCGACACCATGTCGCTCTACGCCGCGTACGCCGGCAACATGGATCCGCGGCTGATGACGCGCCGCGCACCGCACTCGCCGCTGCGCGGCACGGGCTGGCTCAACGGCTGGCGGCTGACGTTCGGCGGGGAGCAGATGGGCTGGGAGGGCGCGCTGGCCACGATCGTGGAGGCGCCGCGCTCCCAGGTGTTCGTCGCGCTCTACGACATCGCCTCGCTGGACGAGGACTCCCTGGACCGCTGGGAGGGCGTGGGCCTCGACATCTACCGCCGGATGCGGGTGCGGGTGGACACGCTGGACGGCGAGGAGCCGGCCTGGGTGTACGTCCTGAACGCGTACGAGGGCGGGCTGCCCTCCGCGCGCTACCTGGGGGAACTGGCCGACGCGGCGGAGTCGGCGGGCGCCCCGCACGACTACGTGATGGAACTGCGCAAACGGCCCTGCTGACCCCTCCACCCGCGGACCGTGGTGGGCTGCCCGCGCCCCTGAGCAGTTCGTCGCCGGCGACCCGGTGGGGGCTGATCGCGCAGTTCCCCGCGCCCCTGAGCAGTTCGTTGTCTGCGACCCGGTGGGGGCTGATCGCGCAGTTCCCCGCGCCCCTAGGGGGGTTCCCCGCGCTCAGAGAACCCAGCTCAGCCACGCCCCCCCAGGGGCGCGGGGAACTGCGCGGGCGACCCACCACGGCCCGCAGACGCACGGGGGTTTCAGGGGCGCGGGGAACTGCGCGGGCGACCCCCACCGGCCCGCGGCCGACGAACCACCCAGGGGCGCGGGGAACTGCGCGAGCAACCCACCACCGGCCCGCAGACGAACCCCTGGCACCCGGCACCCTCACTCGTCGGAAACGACAAGACAACGATCGCACCCTTGTGCCGCCAGTCATCTACGCGCGTAGGCCTCCACCCGTTACCCTCGTCGTCGTGAACGCATCTGTTATTCCGGACAACATCCAGGGCGACCCCCAGGCCGCCGCCGACGCCGCCGCCGCGCGCCTGCGTGAGCTCACCGGCGCCGAGACCCACGACGTCGCCCTGGTGATGGGCTCCGGCTGGGCCCCGGCCGCGGACGCGCTCGGCGAGCCCGAGGCCGAGTTCCCGGTCACCGAGCTGCCCGGCTTCCCGCCGCCCGCCGTCGAGGGCCACGGCGGCAAGATCCGCTCGTACCGGATCGGCGAGAAGCGCGCGCTGGTCTTCCTGGGCCGTACGCACTACTACGAGGGCCGCGGCGTCGCCGCCGTCGCGCACGGCGTGCGTACCGCCGTCGCCGCCGGCTGCAAGACCGTGGTGCTCACCAACGGCTGCGGCGGTCTGCGCGAGGGCATGCGCCCGGGCCAGCCCGTCCTGATCAGCGACCACCTCAACCTGACGGCCGCGTCCCCGATCATCGGCGCCAACTTCGTGGACCTGACCGACCTGTATTCGCCGCGGCTGCGCGCGCTGTGCAAGGAGGTCGACTCGTCGCTGGAAGAGGGCGTGTACGTCCAGTTCCCCGGGCCGCACTACGAGACCCCGGCCGAGATCAACATGGTCCGGGTGCTCGGCGGCGACCTCGTCGGCATGTCGACCGTCCTGGAGGCCATCGCGGCCCGCGAGGCCGGCGCCGAGGTGCTGGGCATCTCGCTCGTCACCAACCTGGCCGCGGGTCTGACCGGCGAGCCCCTCAACCACGAAGAGGTGCTCCAGGCCGGCCGTGACTCGGCGGCGCGCATGGGCTCGCTGCTGACCCGGGTACTCGACCGCATCTGACCCTGATCCGTACCGAAAGGGATGTCGACGTGACGCAGGACCTGATCGCGCGGGCCAAGGCCTGGCTGGCCGAGGACCCGGACGGCGAGACGCGCGAGGAGCTGGCCAAGCTCATCGACAACGAGGAGCTCGACGAGCTGGCCGTCCGGTTCGGCGGCATGCTCCAGTTCGGCACCGCCGGGCTGCGCGGCGAGCTGGGCGCCGGGCCGATGCGGATGAACCGCTCGGTCGTCATCCGCGCGGCGGCCGGGCTCGCCGCGTACCTCAAGGCGAAGGGCCGGGGCGACGGCCTGGTCGTCGTCGGCTACGACGCGCGCTACAAGTCGGCCGACTTCGCGCGCGACACGGCCGCCGTGATGACCGGCGCGGGCCTGAAGGCGGTCGTGCTGCCGCGCCCGCTGCCGACGCCCGTCCTCGCGTACGCGATAAGGCACCTGGGCGCCGTCGCCGGCGTCGAGGTCACCGCCAGCCACAACCCGCCGCGCGACAACGGCTACAAGGTCTACCTCGGCGACGGCTCGCAGATCGTGCCGCCCGCCGACGCGGAGATCGCCGCCGAGATCGCCGCGGTCGCCTCGCTCAGCGACGTGCCCCGCCCCGAGGAGGGCTGGGAGACGCTGGGCGAGGAGGTCCTGGAGGCCTATCTGGCGCGTACGGACGCGGTGCTGACCCCCGGGTCCCCGCGCACCGCCCGCGTCGTCTACACGGCCATGCACGGCGTCGGCAAGGACGTCCTGACGGCGGCCTTCGCCCGGGCGGGCTTCCCGCCGCCGGCGCTGGTGGCCGAGCAGGCGGACCCGGACCCGGCGTTCCCGACGGTGGCGTTCCCCAACCCGGAGGAGCCGGGCGCGATGGACCTCGCCTTCGAGGCGGCCCGCGCGGTCGGTCCCGACATCGTCATCGCCAACGACCCGGACGCGGACCGCTGCGCGGTCGCCGTACCGGACGCGTCGGTGGAGGGCGGCTGGCGGATGCTGCGCGGCGACGAGGTCGGCTCGCTGCTCGCACAGCATCTGGTGGACCGGGGCGTGAGCGGCGTCTTCGCCGAGTCGATCGTCTCGTCCTCGCTGCTCGGCCGGATCGCCGAGGCGGCCGGTCTCGGGTACGAGGAGACGCTGACCGGCTTCAAGTGGATCGCCCGGGTGGACGGTCTGCGGTACGGCTACGAGGAGGCGCTGGGCTACTGCGTCGACCCCGAGGGCGTACGCGACAAGGACGGCATCACCGCCGCCCTGCTCGTCGCGGAGCTCGCCTCCGTCCTGAAGGAGCGGGGGCGCACGCTCCAGGACCTGCTGGACGACCTGGCGGTCCGGCACGGGCTGCACGCCACCGACCAGCTGTCGGTGCGGGTGGAGGACCTGTCGGTCATCTCCGACGCGATGCGGCGCCTGCGCGAGAACCCGCCGACGTCGCTGGCGGGTCTGGCGGTCACCAGGGCCGAGGACCTCACCGAGGGCACCGAGGAGCTGCCGCCGACCGACGGTCTGCGCTACTACCTCGAAGGCGCCCGGGTGATCGTCCGCCCCAGCGGCACCGAGCCCAAGCTCAAGTGCTACCTGGAGGTCGTGGTCCCGGTGGCGTCGGCCGAGGCGCTGCCCGAGGCCCGCGCCAAGGCGACGGACCTGCTGGCCGGCATCAAGCGGGACCTGGCGGCAGCGGCGGGAATCTGACCGGACCGGTCTCCCGCGCGCCCTCCCCGGGGGCGCGGGAGACCGGCCCGCTCCGGTTCGCGGACACGGACGCCGCCCCAGGGGCGCCGCTCCCGTCCTCCCGCCCGCCCACATGACCCGTAC
>NZ_JBJHPC010000304.1:0-8763 GCF_045257485.1 Streptomyces sp. YS-3
GGTTGGGGTGGGTCCGGCCGCCCGGCCAAGGGGGTGTACCGGAGCGGCCGGACCCGGACTGTGCGGGCGGCGGGGTCAGCCGAGGGTGCTCACACGCGGCCGGGGGCCTGTGCCCTCTCGGGGGCGCGGTGGAGCACCAGCCGGGTGAGCAGCCCGCTGCCGAGACCGGCCGCCGCGGCGAGGGCCGCCCACCACGCCGGGTAGGAGGAGAACCCGAGCGCCCCGTCGAGCGACCAGGCGCCGGGCCCGGTGGCCGCCAGGGAGACGGCGGTGCCGATGAGGACCAAGGGGTACTCGTAGCCGTCGTTCTGCACCCATACGCCGTTGTGCCACTTCACGGTGAGGGCGACGGTCATCACACCGACGGCGCCGGTCGCGGCCAGCGGGGTCAGCAGCCCGGCGGCCAGCAGCAGCCCGGAGCCGATCTGCCCGCCGCCCGCCGCCAGGGCGGTCAGCGCGCCGCCGCGGAAGCCGTCGGCGCGGAACTCCCGTGCGCCGCCGTCGAGTCCGCTGCCGCCCAGGTGCGTACTGATCTTCTGCACACCGTGGCCCGCGACGAGCAGGCCGATCAGCAGACGCAGGATCAGGAGTCCGGTGTCCACGGGGAGTTCAGCCCGCCGCGTGGGCACCGATGACGGACTGGGCGTAGACGACGCCCAGACCGTACGCGCCCGCGTGAGCCTTGACGATCTCCATCACGGCGCCGTACGTCTCCTGGCGCGCCCAGTCCCGCTGGAGCTCCAGGAGCACCTGCACCCAGGTCACGGGTACGGCCCCGGCGGCCACCATCCGCTGGAGCGCGTGCTCGTGGGCGGCCGGGGTGACTCCGCCGGAGGCGTCCGCGACCACGTACACCTCGTACCCCTGCTCCAGCGCGGACAGCGCCGGCAGCACCAGGCAGACCTCGGTCCACAGCCCGGCCAGGACGATCTTCCTGCGGCCGGTCGCCCTGACGGCGGCGACCAGGGCCTCGTCCTCCCACGCGTTCATCGACGTACGGTCGATGATCTCGTTCTCCGGGAACACCTCGGCGAGCTGCGGCAGCAGGGGCCCGGAGAAGGACTCGGCGGCGACCGTGGTCAGCACCGCCGGCACACCGAAGGCCCGCGCCGCCTTCGCCAGTCCCACCGTGTTGTTGATGATCGCGGCACGGTCCCCGCTGCCGGTGCCGAAGAACATCTGTGGCTGGTGGTCCACGAAGAGCATGACCGCGTTGTCGGCGGTGAGCAGATCCCCGCTCGGGGCGGCGTGCACCCGGGAGATGTCGAACATGAGGGTCCCTCTCGCAACGGTCAGAAGAAGTGGCGCCCACCGCACTGCGGCGGCTGGGCACACTCCGAAGCTAGGGCCGTCGTGACGGGCGGTTTTTCTCTGCGTGCACAGGGGGTGGCAGCTCAGCGCACGGCTCGGCCGGGAAGGCCGGAGTCGACGATGTGCCGGGCGAGTTCACGGGACGCCGCGGCGGGCCGGCAGTCGGGGCGGGTGGCGCCGTCCCGCCCCGGCGTACCCGGTTCAGTCGCGGCCCGCGGTCGCCGGGGGCCGGACGGCCTCCTCCAGGGTGGGAACCAGGCGCAGCGCGGGCCCGAGGCCCGAGAGCGCCAGGATCCGCAGGGTGAACGGATGCGCGCACACCACGGTGAGGCTGCCGTGGCGGGCGCGCACGCGTCGGCGGGCCGAGCTGAGAAGCCGCAGGCCGGAGCAGTCGAAGAAGGTGACCGCGGTCAGGTCGATCACGACTTTCGGCCCGTCCGGCGCGGTCACCGCCTCCAGGTACGGGACGACCTCGGCGGCGGTGGCGATGTCGATCTCGCCACAGAGGGCCAGGACCGTATGCCCGTGCATGCGGTAGACGCGTGACGGTGGAGCGAAATCCGGTAGGACGGTGATCATGTGCTCACCTCGGGGGAGGCGACCCGCCCGCCCGGAGGCCGACGGAGGAGAGGGTACGGGGGAGGAGGTGCGGTGGGACGAGGTGCGGTGGAACGGTGGGGACACCCGGCCGCATGTGTCGAGAACCGGGGCCTCCGGTGTGTGCATGCCCGGCCCAAGTGGCCATTGAACATTACGCGTTGGCATATGACCGATCCGCTGATCGGTCCGCAGTTGACCGGGCGCGCCGATCTGTCCGGTCCGGCGGTCAGGAACGGTCGTCGGCGCCGCGGTCCGGGCCGCGCCGCACGCCCAGCAGATCGTCGATACCCGCCTTGATGCGCTCCGGCGTCGCCCCCCGGCCCGCCGTCAGATGCTCGAACAGGCTCGGCACGAAGGGGGCGAGCAGCAGATGGGCCAGCATCGCGATGTCCGCCTCGGGCCGCGCCGCGCGCAGGAGCATCGACACATGGGTGTGCAGCGTCGCGTACACCGCGGTGGTGTACCGCGCGCGCGGCGACGCGGCCTCCGCCAGCTGCATGATCTCGCGCTGTTCCACGATCCGGTCCGCGAGCGCGTGCAGGAAGGCGCGCAGCCGCTCGTCGGGCGGGGCGCCGGGGCCGAGCGGCGGGGGGCCGGAGAGGAACGCCTGCTGGAAGCGCCGCTCGCCGTCGTCCATCAGGGCGATGAGGAGCTGGCTGACGTCACCGAACCGGCGGTAGACCGTACCGACGCCCATACCGGCGGCGTGGGCCACCGCGTTCATGGTGACGGCCCGCGGCCCCTGCTCCGCGACCAGCCGGGCCGCCGCGTCCAGGATCCTGCGGCGGTTGCGGGCGGCGTCCGCGCGCTCCGGCGGGTCCTGGCCCGTGACGGAGAGTTCGATGCGGGTCATGGTCCGAGGCTACCGGATAGCTATCCGCTTCGAGCCCCCCTCGCGGGAGCGGCGGGGCGGGGACGCCGGTGACCCAGGGGGCGGACACCGGAAATCCCTTGCAAAGTGGATTCCTATCCGCTTTACTCATGCCCAGAGGGGAACCGGATAGCTATCCACTTCTCCTCCACGCACTGTCTTACGATCTCTGCTTGGGAGGGGCCTCGTCATGAGTGCCAAGGTCGCGGTCATCTACTACTCGTCCACCGGGAACGTCCACCAGCTCGCCAAGGGAATCGCGGAGGGGGCGGAGAAGACCGGCGCCGAGGTCCGGCTGCGCAGGGTCCCCGAGCTCGCTCCGGACGCGGCCATCGACTCCAACCCGGCGTGGCGCGCGCACGTCGAGGACACCAAGGGCGTCGAGGTCGCCACGCTCGACGACCTGGAGTGGGCGGACGCGTACGCGCTCGGCTCGCCGACCCGCTTCGGCAACATAGCCGCGCAGCTGAAGCAGTTCATCGACACCACGGGCGGCCTGTGGCAGCGGGGCGTCATGGCGGACAAGCCCGCCACCGGCTTCACCAGCGCCGTCAACACGCACGGCGGCAACGAGTCGACGACGCTCGCGCTGTACAACACGTTCCACCACTGGGGTTCGATCATTGTCGCGCCCGGCTACACCGACCCGGTCGTGTACGGCGCCGGCGGCAACCCGTACGGCACGGTCCACGCGGGCTCCGCGGCCGTCTCCGAGGCGACCCTTGAGGCGGCGCGCTACCAGGGCGAGCGTCTGGCGAAGATCGCCGCCCGTCTGCAGGCGGGCGCGCGCTGACACCTCACGCGCGCATCCCGGGGCCCGGCCGTACGCGACGGCCGGGCCCCGGCGCGTACCCGGCAGTGAACGGGCCGACGGGCGCCGGACGTTAGGTACGGCCGCGCAGGGGCACCCGTACCAACCGAGCGTACGTGCAGTCGGAGTTCGGAGGTACAGCCATGGGTCTCGGCGGATGCATTCTGCTGATAGGGATCGGAGCGATTCTCACGTTCGCGGTCGACTGGCACGTCCAGGGCATGAACATCCACGTCGCGGGTCTGGTCCTGATGGCCGTGGGCATCATCGGAACGGCCGCGTACGTGAGCATCTTCAAGCGCCGTCGGCTCCAGGCGCCCCCGCCTGCCGCGGCCGTGGTCGAGGAGGACCGCCGCTACTACTGAGCATCGCGTCAGGCGCGGAGGGCATGGAATGGAAGAACTGTCGAAGAACGTGACGACGGAGTCGACGGGCTTGGTGCAGGCGGGAGTCCTCGCCCTCGACTGCGCCGAGCCGGAGGCCCTGGCCGAGTTCTACGCCCGACTGCTGGGCGGCGAACTCCCGGCGGCAGACGAACGCGGCAAGGAACGGATCGAGATCACCGGCCGCGGCGGTACGAGGATGGCCTTCCGCCGTGACCACGGCGCGGCCCCCAACAGCTGGCCCCGCCCCGACGACTCCCAGCAGGCGCACCTGGAACTCCTGGTGCGGCGGGAGGAGATGGACGCGGTGGAGCGGCAGGTGATCGCGCTGGGCGGCCGTCCCCTGGACACGAAGGACAACGGCGGCCCGCACGACACCCGCCTCTACTCCGACCCGGCGGGGCATACGTTTTCGCTGCTGAGCCAGTGACGCGCAGCCGCGGGCCGGCTTCCAGGCGCCGCTTACCGCATACACGGTGTGGCCGGGGCCGTTGACGACGCCGGCCGCTCACATCCGTGTGGCGACGCCGCAACCCTTCTTCTCCATCCGCTGATCCATGGACGTGCTGCGGTTGTACGGGTCGATCCCGGGGCCGTCGGCCGCCCCGGTGTCGCGCTCCGCGCCGAGCGCCGGGGTGAGGTAGCCGTTCGGGATGCCGCAGCCGCCGTTCGTGACATCGATCTTGTACGAGACCAGGGAGAACGTCCCCTGCTCGGTGATCACCTTCGCGGGATCGTCCCAGTCCATCACCACTTCGCGCCGCACGATCGTGCGCTCGACCTCGGTGCTGCCCGCGAGCGCGCCGACGACCGGGTACACATAGGTGACGTCGGTGGACACCCGCAGTGCGCCGCGATCGCCCTGCTCGAAGGTGATCCGGCCCCGCGTCTTCACCACGTCCCCGACGAGACGGGTACGCGTCTTCTCGAAGCGGCTGAACAGCAGCAACGGGTCGTTCGTCCTGCTGGGCTCACGAAACGCGGTCGCCAAGTAGTCCTGGACGTCCTTCTGGTGCGGATTGATCCGTGCGATGGCCTTCGCGGGACGACCGCCCCGCAGCACCGCCGGATCGAGACTGGAGGCGACGAGGAAGTCCCGGGTCCGGTCCAGCGCGTCCGCGACCTGCCGCGTACTCATCCAGCCGGTCGCCCTGGCCGGGGGAACGGAGATCCCCGCCGCGCCATCGGCCCAGCGCGCCGCGGGCGACCCCCTGAACGGTTCGCTCAGCGTGGGCCGTTCCGCGACCTGTGCGGGCGGCGCCTGGGTGGGGCGGCTCGTCTCCGCGGCAAGCGGTGTGTCCGGCTGCTCGTCACCGGCGAACCAGTCGACCACCCGCCCCGGAAACAGGGCCACGGCCAGCAGGGCGAGCGAGGCGAGGAAGCCAACGACATACCGGCCCTGCCTGCCCCGTCGCGGCCTGGCGGGCGCGTAGCCACGCCACACCTCCTGTGCCGAGGGCTGCTTGCGCAGCCGCCGGGTCACCATCCGGGCCCGCGCGGACGGTTCCTCGGGCGCCTCGGACGCACCCTCCGCCAACTCGCGCTGGAACCGCTCCCACTCGTCCTCGGGCACGGCCGAACCACCGCTCCGATCCCCCACCACACCCACGTCGCGATCCCCGCATCAACCCAGCCGGGCCCTCCCCGGCAAACCTGCCAATGATCGCACAGCGCACGCCACGACCCGGAGCGTCGGTATCCGCGGACACAGCGGCCCGCCGGAGGGCGACCGCCTGCCGCGAACGTGGCGGTCCTCAGACTTCCCCGTCCGGCCGTTCCGAGCCCCGGTGCAGCACCGTTTCCCGAGCCCGCCGGGCGGCTGCCTCCGCCGTGCTCCGTCCGGCACCCCGGTCGGCGACGATGACCGTGCCCACGCTGCCCTTGTCCGCCCAGCCGCACGCCACTTCGGGGACGCTCGTCGCGGGCTTGTACGTCACGCACTTCATCCAGCCGCCGTAGCGGCCGGGGTCGGCGTTCCAGTCGGCGCTGACGGTCAGCCCGGAGGTCTCCAGGCCGTGGCGCAGCTCGTCGAGGAGATCGGGGGTCATACCGTGGAAGTCGCCCGTCGCGCCGAGGACCACGAACGCCGCCCGGCCGAGGCCCTTGTCGCCGTAGACGTAGGCGAACGTCTCGTGCGCCACGCCCGCGAAGTCCGCGTCGAGCTCGTCGGCCATGCCCTGCTGGACGGGCGTCAGCTCCAGCCTGTCCAGTGTGCCCAGGGTCCGGGGCGCGGCGACCGTGTAGCGGGGGTAGTCCCGGTACTGGATCTGCGACCAGGTCACGGACCCGGCGGCTGCTCCGACGGCGGTGGTGAGGACGAGCGCGCCGACGATCCGGTCGCGTGCGGTGGGAGCCGGTACGGGCGGCAGCACCGGGAAGGTCAGGTCCTGCGCGGCCTCGGCGGGTGCGGCCGAGGTGTGTGCCCCGGCCCTGCGCCGGGCCCCGCGCAGGACTCGGCGCAGGACGGCCGACGGCAGCAGAGGGAGTACGGCGGCGCACGCCCCCCAGGCCGGGAGGGGGACCGCGGGCACGGCGAGCAGTACCGCGGCGTAACCCGCCCACGCCAGCGAGGTGCTCGCCAGAGGGTGTCCGACCATCCAGCGCAGCGGCCCCCGGCCCGGGCGGGCCAGCGTGTCCAGGGTTTCGGCCAGCACCGCGAGGCGCTCATCCTCGGGGCGGGCGCCCGCCTGGATCCGGGCCCGGTCCGCGGCCGTGCGGGGGGTGGGGGAGAGCTTCAGCACCAGCCGGGCGTCATGGCGCTGCACCCGGGCGGGTTTGGGTACGTCCTTGCCGCCGGCGGCTCGCTCGGCCCGGAGTGCCTGGACCGATCCCGGCGCCAACTCGCGCAGCCGGGCGACGAGTTCGGGGCCGCGCCGGTGACGTCCGGGCCGCTCCAGGTAGTCGGCGTTCAGGCACAGCTCCGCGTAGGCGGACAGCAGCTCGATGTCGTCGGGGAAGGCGTCCAGGCCTTCCCGGTAGACGGCCTCGGCGCGGTCGTCGTGGTCGTCGTCGCCTTCGGCGGCGTGCGCCCGGCCGAGCACGGCGGAGAGCCGGGCGGCGGGTCCGCCGGTCTCCAGCGCGCGCCGCGCGGCCTGCCGTGCTTCGACGAGCCGCCCGGCGCGGAGCAGGGCTTCCGCGTGCAGCGCCGGGTCAGTCGCGGCGCCGACGGCCGCCTCGACGGGCGAGCCGCTCTCCGTCTCGGCTACCGCCTCGACCCGTGCTCCCGCCCCTGCCCCCGCTTCCGCGCATGCCGAATCGATCTCTTGCCCGTTGGCCCGCATGATTCCCCACCCTGTGAACACCTGAACGGTTCGGTCAGAACTCCGTTCGGGGGGCAACTATCGACGCCGGGCGGGGGAACGGTCAAACGGATTGCCCGGTACCGGACACCGACCGGACCGTGGGCGTCACCGGCCGGACCGTGTGCGTCCGGCCGGAGTGGCAGCGGCCCGTCTCACTTCCGCCAGAACAAGTGATGCATCACCCCACTCGCACTCGGCACCACCTCCAGGTGGAAGCGGTCCCGCAGCTCGTCCGGTGACTCCCACAGCCGTACGCCCGATCCGTACCGGACCTGTGGCGACACCGCCACATGCATCGTGTCGACCAAGTCCGCCTCCAGGAACTGCCGGACCGTCGTCACCCCGCCACCCAGCCGGACATCCTTCCCCCGCGCCGCCTCCCGCGCCTGCGCCAGCACCGCCGCAGGGTCGCCGTCCACGAAATGGAACGTCGTGTCGGAGAGCGTGAAGGACGGGCGTTTGTGGTGTGTCATCACGAACACCGGTGTGTGGAACGGCGGTTCGTCGCCCCACCAGCCCCGCCACTCCTCGTTCTCCCACGGCCCCCGCAGCGGCCCGAACTTGTTCCGGCCCATGATCTCCGCGCCGATGTTGTGCGCGAAGTCCCGCGTGAAGTAGTCGTCCAGGCCCCGGCTGCCACCGGGATCCGTACGCATCGGCCAGCTCGCCGTCGCCCCCGCCCAGGCGAACAGCTCTCCCGGGTCGGGCAGGCCGAACGGGCTCTCCAGGCTCTGGTCCTCAGCGGGACCCGCGCCGATACCGTCGCTCGAGACGTTGAAGTTCTGCACCTTCAGTAGCTGAGTCACCTGACTGATACCTCCTGTGGTTGGCGATACCCATGTGACTGGCCCAGCCGGGCAAACTCATCGCTCGGGCAGCAGGAGAAACAGTCCGGGCCCCGCCCCCTCCTGCATCACCGGCAGCAGCCGTGGCATCGGCTCCGGACCTCACCGCCCTCGATCCAACGTAACCCGCATCGCATCCATGATCGCCTCGCGTGCCCTCCGAAACGCCCGGCGGGCCTCCGCGCACTCGGGCGTCTCGTACGTCGCGCCCCCCATCACCACGTCCCGATACCTCCCCAGCGCCTTCGTCGCCTCCCGCGCCTTCGTCACGACCTCGGCGGGAGCGACGAGCTCCAGCTCGTACTGGCGCGCGTACACCACGTTGTCCTGGATCGCCGACCGGGCGAGCCCGGCCCGTTCGCCGGACGCGAGACCGAGGTTCCGGCTGGCCAGTGATATCGCGTCCCGCGCCAGCGTCGCCGCGTCCAGATAGCGGGCGTACGCCGTACGTAACTCGGCGCGCTCATGCTCCCCCAGGTTCCGTCTCCACCGGACGCGCTCCGCGAACAGCGTGCTCCCCATGCCGATCAGCGCGCCCAGCGCCGTCCCCACCACCGTCGCCCACTCCATGGCCGGAGGATAGGCAGGACCGGCTCGCGAAGACATCCGCCCCGCAGACGACACCCCATCGGCCCACCCC
>NZ_JBJHPC010000305.1:0-8751 GCF_045257485.1 Streptomyces sp. YS-3
GCGCGTCGGGGAGGGCGAGGAAGGGGTCGGGCTCGGTGGACGGCTCCATGGCGAGCCGCAGGAGGCGCGAACAGACCGGGCAGTGAGGGGTGACGTGCCGGTAGCCGCTCGCGGCCGACAGGTGGGCGCGGAGCAGCGCCCGAGTCTCGTGCCTCGCGGACGACGCCTTCATGCGCCACCTCCGGAGTGGGGCCCGCTGTGCCTCCTCCTTGGGTACCGGCGCCGGATGAGCGCGTCAAGACGGCTGGAAACGCCAAGTGGGCCCGAATCCCCAGGGATCCGGGCCCACTTGTCACCGAGTCGGCGCCGCAACAGCACCGAAGCCCGCGTCCACGAGGGAGGCGGGCTTCGATTTCACTGCGGTCCTGACGGGATTTGAACCCGCGGCCTCCACCTTGACAGGGTGGCGAGCACTCCAAACTGCTCCACAGGACCAGGTTTCGCAGCCTGTGCTTGCTCCTTGGCTGCGAGAGAGACTCTACAGCAGGTCAGCTGGTCAGGTCGAACTCACTCAGGGCGACGGGGCCGTCACGGCGCCGCCGCGTCGATCGCCTTCACGATCCGCTTGTCCGAGACCGGGAACGCGGTGCCCAGGGCGTGCGCGAAGTAGCTCACCCGCAGCTCCTCGATCATCCAGCGGATGTCCAGGACCTCCTGCGGCACCGGCCGCCCCTGGGGCATCTGCTCCAGGAGCCACGCGTACTCGTCCTGCATCTCGTGGACCTTCTCCATGCGCGTGGTGTCGCGCTGCACCGACGTCGGCATCTGCTGGAGCCGCCGGTCCACCGCCACCAGATAGCGCATCAGGTCCGGCAGCCGGCGCAGCCCCGTCAGGGTCACGAAACCGGCCGGCATGAGGGCCGCCAGCTGCTCCCGTACGTCCTGGAGGTTGTTGATCAGGACCAGGCTGTTGGTGGCCTTCAGACGGCGCTCACAGGCCTGCCAGGCGGCCAGGATCTGCTGGACCTGTCCGACGGTCCGTACGGTCGCGTCGACGAGGTCCGCGCGCACCTTGTCGAACAGCTTGCGGAAGGACTCCTCGTCCCACGCCGGGCCCCCGTGGTCCGCGATCAGCTTGTCGGCGGCGGCCGTGGCGCAGTCCTCGAAGAGCGCCTGCACCGAGCCGTGCGGATTGCGGGACAGGGCGAGCTTCTGCTGGTTCGTCAGCTTGTCCGAGGCGAACTTCGCCGGGTTCACCGGGATGTTCAGCAGGATCAGCTTCCGGGTGCCGCGCCACATCGCCTGCCGCTGCTCGGCCTCGGTGTCGAAGAGCCGTACGGAGACGGTCTCGCCGGAGTCGACGAGCGCGGGATACGCCTTCACCGGCTGTCCCGCGCGCTTGGTCTCGAAGACCTTCGTCAGGGTGCCGATCGTCCAGTCGGTCAGGCCCGTGCGCTCGATGGAGACCCCGCCCGAGGGGACCGCCGCCGCGGCGGCCTGGGAGAGCGCCTGGCGGGCCTTGGGGCGCAACCGGAGCTTGAGCGCTTCGAGGTCCTTGTCCTCGGCCAGCTTGCGGCGCCGCTCGTCGACGATCCGGAACGTGATCTTCAGGTGGTCCGGGACGCGCGTCAGGTCGAAGTCCTCGGCCGTGACCGGCACCCCCACCATCCGCTGGAGCTCGCGCGCCAGCGTCACCGGCAGCGGCTCCTGCAACGGCACCGCCCGCTCCAGGAACTTCGTCGCGAAGTTGGGCGCGGGCACGTAGTGGCGCCGGATCGGCTTGGGCAGCGAGCGGATCAGCTCCGTCACCACCTCCTCGCGCAGGCCCGGGATCTGCCAGTCGAAGCCCTCGTCGGTGACCTGGTTGAGGACCTGGAGCGGGATGTGGACGGTGACGCCGTCCGCGTCCGCGCCCGGCTCGAACTGGTAGGTGACCTTGAACTTCAGCCGGCCCTGGCGCCAGTTGTCCGGATAGTCGTCCTTGGTGACGGCGAGCGCCGACTCCCGGATGAGCATCTCCCGCTCGAAGTCCAGGAACTCCGGCTCTTCGTGGCGTTTGTGCTTCCACCAGGAGTCGAAGTGCGCGCCGGACACCACGTGTTCGGGCACCCGCTGGTCGTAGAAGTCGAAGAGCGTCTCGTCGTCGACCAGGATGTCGCGGCGCCGCGCGCGGTGCTCCAGCTCCTCGACCTCGGTCAGCAGCTTGCGGTTGTCGGCGAAGAACTTGTGGTGGGTGCGCCAGTCGCCCTCGACCAGCGCGTTGCGGATGAACAGCTCGCGCGAGGCCTCCGCGTCGATGCGGCCGTAGTTCACCTTGCGGTTGGCGACGATCGGCACGCCGTACAGCGTGACCCTCTCGTACGCCATCACCGCGGCCTGGTCCTTCTCCCAGTGCGGTTCGCTGTAGGTGCGCTTGACCAGGTGCTGGGCGAGCGGCTCGATCCACTCGGGCTCGATCTTCGCGTTCACCCGCGCCCACAGCCGCGAGGTCTCCACGAGCTCGGCCGACATGAGGACCTTGGGCTGCTTCTTGAAGAGCGCCGAGCCGGGGAAGATCGCGAACTTGGCGCTGCGGGCGCCCAGGTACTCGTTCTTGTCGGTGTCCTTCAGCCCGATGTGGGAGAGGAGCCCGGCCAGCAGCGACACATGGACGCTCTGCTCGGGGGCGTCCTCCTCGTTGAGGTGGATGCCCATGGTCTTGGCGACCGTGCGCAGCTGGGAGTAGATGTCCTGCCACTCCCGGATGCGCAGGAAGTTCAGGTACTCCTGCTTGCACATCCGGCGGAAGCTGGAGGAGCCGCGCTCCTTCTGCTGCTCGCGGACGTACCGCCACAGGTTGAGGAAGGCGAGGAAGTCGCTGGTCTCGTCCTTGAAGCGGGCGTGCTGCTGGTCGGCCTGCTGCTGCTTGTCGGAGGGGCGCTCGCGCGGGTCCTGGATGGAGAGCGCGGCGGCGATGACCATGACTTCGCGGACACAGCCGTTCTTGTCGGCCTCCAGGACCATCCGGGCGAGCCGCGGGTCGACCGGCAGCTGCGCGAGCTTGCGGCCCATCGGGGTGAGCCGCTTGCGGGGGTCCTTCTCCGCCGGGTCCAGCGCGTGCAGCTCCTGGAGGAGCTGGACGCCGTCGCGGATGTTGCGGTGGTCCGGCGGGTCGATGAAGGGGAACTTCTCGATGTCGCCGAGCCCGGCCGCGGTCATCTGGAGGATGACGGACGCCAGGTTGGTACGGAGGATCTCCGCGTCGGTGAACTCGGGCCGGGAGAGGAAGTCGTCCTCGGAGTAGAGCCGGATGCAGACGCCGTCGCTGGTACGGCCGCAGCGGCCCTTGCGCTGGTTGGCGCTGGCCTGCGAGATCGCCTCGATCGGCAGCCGCTGCACCTTGGTGCGGTGGCTGTAGCGGGAGATACGGGCGGTGCCGGGGTCGATGACGTACTTGATGCCCGGCACGGTCAGGGAGGTCTCGGCGACGTTGGTCGCGAGCACGACCCTGCGGCCGGTGTGCTGCTGGAAGACGCGGTGCTGCTCGGCGTGGCTGAGGCGCGCGTACAGCGGCAGCACCTCGGTGGACCGGAGGTTCTTCTTGTTCAGGGCGTCGGCCGTGTCGCGGATCTCGCGCTCGCCGGAGAGGAAGACCAGGATGTCGCCGGGGCCCTCCGCCTGGAGCTCGTCGACGGCGTCGCAGATCGCGGTGATCTGGTCGCGGTCGACGTCCTCGGAATCCTCTTCCAGCAGGGGGCGGTAGCGCACCTCCACCGGATACGTCCGCCCGCTGACCTCGACGATCGGCGCGCTTCCGAAGTGCCGCGAGAAGCGCTCGGGGTCGATGGTCGCCGAGGTGATCACGACCTTGAGGTCGGGGCGCCTGGGCAGCAGCTGGGCCAGATAGCCCAGCAGGAAGTCGATGTTCAGGGACCGCTCGTGGGCCTCGTCGATGATGATCGTGTCGTAGGCGCGCAGCTCGCGGTCGGTCTGGATCTCGGCGAGCAGGATGCCGTCCGTCATCAGCTTCACGAAGGTGGCGTCCTGGTCGACCTGGTCGGTGAACCGCACCTTCCAGCCGACCGCCTCGCCGAGCGGGGTCTTCAGCTCGTCCGCGATGCGGTCGGCGACCGTACGGGCCGCGATCCGGCGGGGCTGGGTGTGCCCGATCATCCCGCGCACGCCCCGGCCCAGCTCCATACAGATCTTGGGGATCTGGGTGGTCTTGCCGGAGCCGGTCTCACCCGCGACGATCACGACCTGGTGGTCCCGTATCGCCTCCAGGATGACGTCCTTCTTCTGGCTGACCGGGAGCTGTTCCGGGTACGTGACCTCGGGTACGCGGGAGGCCCGCCGGGCGACGCGCTCGGCGGACCTGGCGGCCTCGGCGGCGATCTCGTCGAGCACGGCCTGCCGGGCCTCGGGCTTCTTGATGCGCCGGGCACCGTCCAGACGGCGGCCGAGCCGATGGGCGTCACGCAGCGAGATCTCGCCCAGCAGGGTCTGGAGATCGGCAAAGGAAGTAGACATACCTGCTTCAGGATCTCACCCGCCGCGCGGCGGTGGCGAACGCATTTCGGAAGGGGCACGCCGCACCCGTACCATTTCGGGCATGCCCCGCACCGCAGCCCCGCACCGCCGCCTCGCGGCCGTGCTGCTGATGGTGCTCGGCGTGGCGACGGTGCTGCTGTGCGGACCGTCGCCGGCGGCGGCCTCCCCGGACGACGCGCCGGGTACCCGGATCTCCGCCTCCCTCGACCATCCGCCCGGCTGTGAGCAGGGCGGCAAGCAGGACCGGGGCGGCGATCCCGCCGCGCCGGTGCGCGTCCGTACCGCCTACGACCAGGCCCCGGCCCTGGGGGAGCGGCTCGCCCCGGCGGCCCTTGCCGCCCGGGCCGCGCAGCACCGCGACCCGCCGGTGCGCGGCCCCACGCTCACCGCGCCCACACCCGTCGAGCTCTCCGTACTGAGGGTCTAGACGGCCGGTCCACCGACCGGCCGTCCCTTTCCCCTTTCCTTCTCCGCCGCCTTCGCGCGGCGGTACGTACACGGAGACCCGTATGTCCAAGCCCCAGGGCACCCCTGCGTCCACGTCCAAGCCCGGGCCCGCGTCCCGGCCGAAGTCCAGGAAGCCCTGGCTGATCGGCGCGGCCGTCGTCGCCGCGGCGGCCCTGCTCGGGATCGCCTCGTACGGGGCGAGCTCGTCCGGCGGCGGAGGGAAGGACTCCGGCGCCGAGGCCGTCGAGCCGCCCGCCGGGACCTTCCCGGAGCTGGAGAAGCTGGCCCGGCGCGACGGCGGGGACGCGCTGGCCCAGGGCCGCCCGGACGCACCCGTCGTGATGATCGAGTACGCCGACTTCAAGTGCTCGTACTGCGGCAAGTTCGCCCGCGACACCGAACCCGCGCTGGTGCGGAAGTACGTCGACGCCGGGACCCTGCGCATCGAGTGGCGCAACATGCCGATCTTCGGCGCGGAGTCGGAGGCGGCGGCGCGGGCGGCCTGGGCGGCCGGGCGGCAGGGCCGGTTCTGGCAGTTCCACACGGCCGCCTACGCCCACGGCTCCAAGGAGAAGGGCTTCGGCGAGGACCGGCTGCGCGAGCTGGCGAAGGAGGCGGGCGTGGGCGACCTCGACCGCTTCGCCCGGGACGCGGACAGCGACGCGGCGAAGGCCTCGGTGAAGAAGGACCAGGAAGAGGCGTACGGACTCGGCGCGAGCTCCACCCCGTCCTTCGTGATCAACGGACGCCCGCTGGCCGGCGCCCAGCCGCTGGACACCTTCGCGCGGGCCGTCGACGAGGCGGCGGCCTACCGCGCGGCGAAGACCGCCGCCGGTGCGAAGGGCACCGGAAAGTGACCGCGGACATCGGCTATCTGGCCGCGTTCCTGGGTGGGCTGCTCGCGCTGCTCAGCCCGTGCAGCGCGCTGCTGCTGCCGGCCTTCTTCGCGTACTCGATCGACTCCGCCTCCCGGCTGCTGGCCCGCACCGGCCTCTTCTACGCGGGCCTGGCCACCACCCTGGTCCCGCTGGGGGCGGCGGGCTCGTACGCGGGCCGCCTCTTCTACGGCCACCGCGACCAGCTGGTCCTCTTCGGCGGCTGGCTGATCATCGCGCTCGGCGCCGCCCAGATCCTCGGCATGGGCTTCGCCAGCCGGCGGATGACCGAGCTGTCCGGCCGCATCCGCCCGACCACGGCCGCCTCCGTCTACGCCCTGGGCGCGGTCTACGGCCTGGCGGGCTTCTGCGCCGGGCCCATCCTCGGCAGCGTCCTCACCGTGGCGGCGGTCAGCGGCAGCCCGGCCTACGGGGGGCTGCTGCTCGCGGTGTACGCGCTGGGCATGGCGGCCCCGCTGTTCCTGCTGGCGCTGCTGTGGGAGCGCTTCGGGCTGGGCCGCCGCCGCTGGCTGCGTGGCCGGGCGGTGCGGCTCGGCCGCTTCGAGCTGCACACCACCTCGCTGCTCTCGGGCCTGTTCTTCATGGTCCTGGGCGGCCTGTTCCTGGCGTTCGACGGGGCCACGGCGCTGCCCGGGCTGCTGGACGTCGACGACTCGTACGCGGCCGAGCAGTGGGCCCGCTCGGTCGGCGACGCCGTTCCGGACTGGGCGCTGCTGCTCACCGTGGTGGCGGTGGCCGCGCTGGTCCTCGCCGTACGGGGCCTGCGGGCGCGGACGCGCGAGCGGGAGTGAGAACCAAGAAGGCCCCGTCCAGGGGACGGGGCCTTCCGATGGTGGCTGGGGCCGGGGTCGAACCGGCGACCTATCGCTTTTCAGGCGATCGCTCGTACCAACTGAGCTACCCAGCCACGGTGTTTCACGTGAAACACCAGCGGTCCTGACGGGATTTGAACCCGCGGCCTCCACCTTGACAGGGTGGCGAGCACTCCAAACTGCTCCACAGGACCAAGCTATGTGCGAGCACTAGTCTCGCACACGGTAAAGCGTGCCCCCAACGGGATTCGAACCCGTGCTACCGCCTTGAAAGGGCGGCGTCCTGGGCCACTAGACGATGAGGGCTAAGGGCCCACCTGGGCGCTTCGCAGCGCGTCGGGGACGTGAGAAGCATATGGGATGGGAGGAGCTATCGCCAAAACGGTTTCCCGGGGGCCCGTCGGGACCCCTCCGGAGGCCGCCGGGGCGGGGCGGGGCCAGGTCCGGGGCCGCCCGGCCGGGGCGCCCGGGCGCCCCATGCGTGACAATGGCCGCGTGCTGGAGATGACGCGCGAGGAGTTCGAGGAACTGGTCGCGGAGGCGCTGGACCGCATCCCGCCCGAGCTGACACGGCTGATGGACAACGTCGCCGTGTTCGTCGAGGACGAGCCCGCCACCGACGACCCCGAGCTGCTCGGGCTCTACGAGGGGACTCCGCTCACCGACCGCGGCGAGTGGTACGCCGGGGTGCTCCCGGACCGGATCACCATCTACCGGGGCCCCACCCTGCGGATGTGCGAGTCCCGGGAGGACGTGGTCGCCGAGACCGAGGTGACCGTCGTCCACGAGATCGCCCACCACTTCGGCATCGACGACGAGCGGCTGCACGCGCTGGGCTACGGGTGAGCACGCCCGAACGGCCGGAGGCGATCGACCCGGACGTCGACCTCCACGTTCCGGCCCAGCGTGCCGAGACCGCCGGCGGGGCGAAGTGGCCGGTGCTCGCGGTGATCTCGGCGGGCGGGGCGCTGGGGGCGAGCGCCCGGTACGGCCTCGCGCAGGCCTGGCCGGTCCACGGCGGCGGCTTCCCCTGGCCGACGCTGCTGATCAACGTCCTGGGCTGTGCCCTCATCGGCGTCCTGATGCCGCTGATCAGCGAGGGCGGGCGCGGCGCCCACCCCCTGGTGCGGCCGTTCCTCGGGGTCGGGGTGCTCGGCGGCTTCACCACCTTCTCGACCTACGCCGTGGAGGTCGCGCGGCTGCTCGCCCGGCAGCAGCCGGGCCTGGCGATGGCCTACGCCGCCGGGACGCTCCTCGGGGCGCTCGGCGCGGTGGGCCTGGCGGCCGAGGCGACCCGGCGGGCGCTGGCCGCGCGGGCCGGGGCGGGGCGGGCGGTGCGGACGTGACGTGGCTTCTGGTGGTCGTGGGCGCGGCCGTCGGCGCGCCGCTGCGGTACCTGACCGACCGCGCGGTGCAGGCGCGCCACGACTCGGTGTTCCCCTGGGGCACGTTCGTGGTCAACGCGGCCGGGAGCCTGCTGCTCGGCGCCCTCGCCGGCGCGACCGCCTCCTCCGGTACGTACGCGCTGCTCGGCACCGGGCTGTGCGGCGCGCTCACCACGTACTCGACGTTCTCCTACGAGACGCTCCGACTGGCCGAGCGGGGCTGGAAGTTCCTCGCCGCCGCCAACGTGGCCGCGTCGGTGCTGGTGGGGCTCGGCGCGGTCTTTCTCGGGGCGGGGCTCGCCGGCGGCACCCCGGCCTGACGCGACCGGGTCCGCCCCGACCTGATCGGGTGGGACCGGATTCGCCACCGGAGGACCACCCGTCGGAATCCCGTTCGTACCGGCGGCGCCCCGGGCGTGTCCCCGGCGGGGGAAAGGGAGTTGGTCAGGGTGACCCTGCCCCGCCGCGCTCCGGAGGCCGCCCGTGCGCCAGTTGTCCGCCCCCACCCGTCTGGCCGTGACCGCACTGGTGGTCGCGGCGTCGGCGGGCTGCATGAGTGTGAGGGACGACGGGAAGGCGCCCAAGCCGTCGGTCTCGGTCGGGCGCGAAGGGGCGGCGGCCGAACCGGAGGGGGTCGCCGCGGTCTCCGCCGGTGCGGGCAGGGCGCGCTCCGGCAAGCACGGCGCCAAGGCGTCCCCGGGCGCGTCGTCGGCCGCGAGCCCGAGCGGTTCGGCGCCCGGC
>NZ_JBJHPC010000306.1:0-8727 GCF_045257485.1 Streptomyces sp. YS-3
GGTCATCCGGCGGCGGGCCGCAGGGCGGCGGCCAGCACCGTGCCGATCCGGGCCATCGGCTCCGGCTCGGTCATCTCGTAGTGGCCGCAGGGCACGGCGTGGTCGGTGAGGACGCCGCTCACGTACGGGCGCCAGCTGTCGGCCTTCCCGGTCGCCAGCGACAGGTCGGCGGAGTCGGCGGGGTCGGCCGATGTGTCGCCGGCGGCCTCGGTGGCGCTGAAGAAGAGCACGTCACCGCGGAACACCTCGGGGGCGAAGCCGCCCGCGATGGCGAGGTTGTTGCGCATCACCCGGGCGATCGCGAGCGCCTCCTCGCGGGTCACCGGTGAGGGGCCGCGCTCCGCGTCGTCCGCACCGATCAGCCGGACCACCTCGTCGACGTCCGCCCCGCCCTCGGGCATCTCCACGCCCGCGACCCGCACGAGCAGCGACGCCACCTGGCGCTCCGTCGCCGCCGGGTCCGCGGGCTCGTCCCCGGTCAGCGGCGCGTCCAGCATCGCCAGCAACTCGACGTCCTCGCCCTGCCGTTGCAGCGCGGTGGCCATCGCGTGGGCGACGAACCCGCCGTACGACCAGCCCAGCAGCCGGTACGGGCCCCGCGGCTGCACCTCGCGCAGCCGGGCGAGGTAGGAGTCGACCATCTCCTTGGCGTCGGCGGCCGGTTCCACCGTGCCGTCCAGACCGTGCGCCTGGAGCCCGTACACCGGCTGGCGGGCACCGAGATGGGGCAGCAGGCCCGTGTAGCGCCAGGCGATGCCCGCGCCCGGGTGCACACAGAACAGCGGAGGCTGGTCGCCGTCGGCGCGCAGCGGCAGCAGCGGCGCGAACGCGTCCCGCCCGGCGGCGCCCGCGCGCCCGGCGAGTGCCACGAGCCCCGCGATGGTGGGCGCGGACAGGAACGCGGCGGCCGGGACGTCGAGGACGCCCTCGGTGCGCATCCGGCCCGCCAGCATCACGGCGCGCATCGAGTCGCCGCCCAGGTCGAAGTAGTTGTCGTGGACGCCGATGCCCTCGATGCCCAGGGCCTCCTCCCAGTGCGCGGCCACGGCGCGCTCCCGGGGGGTGCGGGGCGCGGCGTACTCGGTGGTCAGATACGGCCGGGGCGCGCGGCCGGAGCCGTTCTGCCCGTCAGTCTCGTCGTCGGCGCCGGTGGGCGCCTTGGCCCCGGGCGCCTCGATCCAGTGGCGGCGCCGCTCGAAGGCGTACCCCGGCAACGGCACCCGGCGTGGTTCGCGCGCCTCTTCGGGGCCGGTGATGTCGACGGGCACGCCCGCGCTCCACAGCCGGCCCAGCGCCTCCGCGAAGACCTGTCCGTCGGGGCTGGCGGCCTTGGCGTGGCGCATGGTGGGCACCGTGGTCACGGGCGCGTCCCCGAGCCGGGCCGCGGCCAGCTTCGCGAGGCTGTCGCCGGGGCCGATCTCGACGAACAGCGGGTTGCCGCGCTCCCACAGCGCGGCGATGCCGTCCGCGAACCGGACCGTGCGACGGGTGTGGTCGAGCCAGTGCTCCACCCCGGTCGCCTGCGCGTCGGTGACCCAGGTCCCGGTGACATTGGTGATGTACGGGATCCTGGGCGCCCGTAGCGTCACGGTCCGCAGGGCGTCCGCGAAGGCGGGCAGGATCGGGTCCAGGACGTGGGAGTGCGCGGCGGCCGGCATCCGCAGCCGGCGGAAGGCGACCTCGTCGGCGAGCAGCCGCGCCTCCAGGGCCGCCACCGCCTCCGCGCGCCCCGCGACCGTACAGGCGGCCGGGCCGTTGACGGCGGCCAGCGACAGGTCGTCGGTGAGATAGCCGCGCAGCGCCTCCTCACCGAGGGCGACGCCGACGGTGGCGCCCCCGGCCGAGGTGATCAGCCGGATCCGCTCGGCGGCCAGCGGCAGCATCTCCTCCAGGGTCATCACCCCGGCCAGGGTGGCCGCGGTGTACTCGCCCAGTGAGTGCCCGATGAACGCGGTCGGCCGTACGCCGTGCTCCATCAGCGCGGTGGCCAGCGCGTATTCGGTGACCACCAGCGCCAGGAAGGCGTCGACGCTCCCGGGTTCGGTGTGCTCGTACAGCGCGGTGCGCAGATCGCGGCCGGTCACGGGACGCAGGATCGCGGCGCAGTGGTCGACGGCGTCCCGGTAGACCGGCTGCTCGCGGTAGAGGTCGGCGCCCATACCGGTGTACTGGGTGCCGCCGCCGGGCAGCAGGAAGGCCACCGGCGGGGCCTCCTCGCCGCGTACCTCGGCGGGGGCCTGGAGCGGGTGCAGCAGGATCCGCGCGGCCTGCTCGGTGCTCCGGGCCGCCACCGCGGCCCGGTGGGGCATGGCGGGGCGGTCGGTGCGCAGGGTGTGGGCGACGTCGGCGAGGTCGAGGCCGGGGTGCGCGGTGAGATGGCGCCCGAGGTTCGCCGCCTGGCCGCGCAGGGCGCCGGGTGTGCGGGCGGAGAGCGGCAGGACGTGCCACCGCTCGTCCTCTCCCCGGCGCGGGGCCGGGGCGGTCGCGGCGGGCGGTGCCTCCTCCACGATCACATGGGCGTTGGTGCCGCCGACGCCGAAGGCGCTGACGGCGGCGCGGCGCGGCGCGGACCCCGCGTCCCACTCCTCCAGCGCGGTCGGCACCCGGAACGGGCTGGCCGCGAAGTCGATCAGCGGGTTGGGCCGCTCGAAGTGGAGGGTGGGCGGTATCTGCCCGTGCTCCAGCGCCAGCACGATCTTGATGAAGCCGGCGATCCCGGCGGCGGCGCCCAGATGTCCGATGTTGCTCTTGACCGACCCCAGGGCGCAGAACCGCTCGCGGTCGCTGCTCTCGCGGAACGCCCGGGTCAGGGCGGCCACTTCGATGGGGTCCCCGATCCGGGTGGCGGTGCCGTGGGCCTCCACGTAGCCGATGGAGCCGGCGTCGACGCCCGCGGCGACCTGGGCGGCGAGGATCGCCTCCGTCTGCCCCTCGGTGCTGGGGGCGGTGAAACCGACCTTGCGGCGGCCGTCGTTGTTGATGGCCGAACCCCGCACCACCGCGCGGATGCGGTCGCCGTCGGCGAGGGCGTCCTCCAGTCGCTTGAGGACGACCATGCCGACGCCGTCGCCCGAGGAGGTGCCCGCCGCGTCGGCGGCGAACGCCCGGCAGCGGCCGTCCGGCGAGAACGGTCCGTCGGGTACGTGACGGTAGCCGAGCAGCGCCGAGGGGTTGAGCGAGGCGGCCCCCGCGAGGGCGACGTCGCAGCGGTAGTCGATCAGGTCCTGGCAGGCGGTGTGGATCGCGACGAGGGCCGTGGAGCACGCCGTCTGGAGGGAGAGGCTGGGCCCGGTCAGCCCCAGTTCGTAGGAGATACGGGTGGCCAGGGTGCCCAGCGAGTTGCTGGTGGCGGCGTGGACCAGGGCGACCGAGGCGCTCTGCCCGGCGAAACGGGGGTGGACGTGCCCGGGGTAGTACCGGCTGTCGCCCGCGCCCGCGTACACCCCCACCTGGAGGTCTCCGTGCCCCTGGGCGTACCCCGCCTCCTCCAGGGCGTGGTAGGCGCACTCCAGGAGCAGGCGCTGCTGCGGGTCGATGACCTCGGCCTCGGCCGGGCTGTAGCCGAAGAAGGCGGAGTCGAAGCGGTCGATGCCCTCGACCACCGAGGCCATCCGCACCAGATCGGGGTCGGACAGGTGCGCGGGGTCGCCGCCCGCCGCCAGGAACTCCTCGTCGGTGATGGGCCGGATCGACTCCCGGCCGGCCGCCAGGTTCTCCCAGAACTCCTCGACGGTGTCGGCGCCGGGGAAGCGTGCCGCCATGGCGACGACCGCGACCGCCGTCTCGGGCCCGTACTCCGGCCGTTCTGTCTCATCCATCGTCACGGGGTCCTTCGTGCTCGGTGTGCGGGTTGTTCGGGTTGTGCGGGGCGGGGCGGCGGGAGGCACGGGCGGCCCGCTGGCGCTCGGCCCGCTGCCGTACGCGGTCGAGTCCGCCGGACGGGGCCTCCGCAGCCGAGGACCGTTCGGCGGCCGGTGCGGCGCCGCCGACGCCGATGTCGACCAGGTGGCGGGCCAGGGCACGGACGCTGGGGTGGCTGAACAGGTCGACCACGCTCAGCTCGCAGCCGAACTCCTCGTTGACCGCGCCCTGGGCGCGGACCAGCAGCAGGGAGTGGCCGCCGAGGTCGAAGAAGTTCTCCTCCACTCCGACCCGGTCGCGCTCCAGGACACGGCACCAGATGGCGCTGAGGGTCTTCTCCAGCCGGCGCGTTCCCTCCGCCGGGTCGTCGGCGGCGCCGGGTGCCACGCCCGTCGCGGAACCGGCCGCGCGCAGCACCCAGTTGCCGTCGGCGCCGGCCGCCACGGCGGCCTTGGCGGCGGCCGTGTACAGCGCGCCGAGGTCCGCGTCGTCCTCCAGGACCACCCGGCCCGCGAGGCGCTGCACCGGGCGCGGCGCGGCTTGGACGTGGCCGCGCACCCAGGGCAGCGACCGGTCGGTGCCGATGAGCAGGTGCGGCTCGGTCAGGGTGCGGGCCAGGTCGAAGGAGCGCAGCGCGGCGGAGGTGTCCAGGACGCGGTAACCGCGCGCCTCGGTCAGCGACTTGAGCCCGTAGCCCTCGCTCATGCCGAGCTCGTCCCACATGCTCCAGGCCAGGCTCTGCGCGTCCAGACCGGCGCCGCGCTGATGGGCGGCGAGGGCGTCGAGGAAGGCGTTGGCGGCGGCGTAGGAGCTGCTCATGGAGCCGCCGAAGTAGCCGTTGACCGAGGAGAAGGAGACGAAGGAGCGGGTCGCGTGTTCCCGGGCGAGCCGGTGCAGCGCCCAGCCGCCGGTGACCTTCGCGGCGAGCGCCGCACGCCACTCGTCCAGGGACAGATCGGTCACGGCCCGCTGCTCGAAGCGGCCCGCCAGGTGCACGATCTGGGCCAGCGGGGCGGACCAGGCCGCGGCGGCCTCGTCGACGACCGCGCGCAGCGCGTCCAGGTCGGTGATGTCGGCGCTCGCGTACCGCACGTCGCCCAGCTCGCGCAGGCCGCGGTACGTCGCGATCCGGCGGGCGAGCGGGCCGCCCTCGGCGAGGTGCTTGTCCCAGCTCTCCTCGTCGGGCAGCTGGGTGCGTCCGACCAGGAGCAGCCGGGTGCCCGGCGTCTTGAGCAGATGCTCGGCGAGGCGTCCGGCGACGCCGCCCAGACCACCACTGACCAGCCGGAACCCATCGACGGCGGGCGCGGCGGCGCGCGGCAGCGGGTCGGGCAGGGGGGCCAGCCGGCGGATCCAGCGCTGCCCGTCGCGGAAGGCCACCTCGGCGTCGGCCACCGGGGCGGCGCTCTCCGCGAGCAGGAGCGCGGCCAGCTCGCCGGGGCTGCCCCCGGACGCCAGGTCCACCTGGACCGTGCTCAGCCAGGGCAGCTCCTCGCGCAGGCTCTTGAGGAGACCGCCGACCGCCCCGTGGGCGTAGGAGGGCCGTTCGTGCGCGCCCACCGCGTGGCACCCGGCGCCCACGAAGAACAGGGCGACCCGGCCGCCGGGGCGGTGACGGGCGGTCAGGGCCCGGGCGAGGCAGAGCAGGGAGTCGGCGCCGTCGCGCTGGGCCTCCAGCAGCTCGGCCGCGCTGCCCGGTTCATCGCCCCCCGCTCCGAGTGCGCCGAGGTGGAGGACGGTCTCCACGGGCCGGTCGTCCGCCGCGAGAGCGTCCAGCAGACGCCCGTAGTCCTCCGGCGCGTCGACGCGCAGCCGGTAGCCGGCGGCGTCGCTCCGGGCGAACTCCGTCCCGGCGGTGACCACCGTGCACCGGCCGCCGCGCTCCCGCAGCAGCTCCGCGACGGCGTCGGCCACCTCCGCGGCCGGGCTGTGGCGTCCGGCCAGCACCAGGGTGTGGCCGCCCGGCACGGCCCTTTCGGCGTGGACGCGCTCGGCGCGCTGCCACACCGGGCGCAGGAACCAGTCGGGCACGGTCGCGGTGCTGCCGAGCAGGATCTCCGAGGCCTGGGCCACCGGGTCGAACTCACCCGCCTCGAACCGCTTGCGCAGCTGGGTGCGCTGGATCTTGCCGATCTCCGTCTTGGGGATCACGGCCGCCTCGACCGGCATCAGATGTGCCGGGCTGATGCCGATCTCCCGGGTCACCTTGCCCCGGATCGCCCGCAGCGCCTGGGCGGTGTCCGTGCCCTCCTCCAGATGGAAGAAGAGCGCGAGCTCGTCGGTGCCCGCCGCCGGGTCGGTGCGCACCGCGCAGGCCGCGGTGAAGCTCCGTACGACGAAGGGGAGTTCCTCGACGCAGGTCTCTATCTCGTGGCTGTAGTGGTTGACACCGTTGACGATGATGACGTCCTTGGCGCGGCCGGTGATGTAGAGCTCACCCGCGCGCAGGAAGGCCAGGTCACCGGTCTCGAACCAGCCCTCGGGGGTGAACGACTCGGCGTTCACCTTGGGGTTGTCGTGGTAGCCGGAGGTCACGGTGGTGCCGCGCACCTGGAGGCGGCCCGCGGTGCCCTCCGCGACGATACGGTCCTGGTCGTCCACGATCCGCATGGCGAAGCCCGGGTAGGGCAGTCCGCAGCTGACGAACGCCTCCTCGCCGGGGAGCGGTTCGGCCGCCAGCACGGTGTCGGTGACCACCGAGGACGTCTCGGACATTCCCCAGCACGGGTGCATGACGTCCTGCGGCAGGCCGAACGGCTTCATCACCTCCAGCCAGCGCCGGGCGGTCGCCGCGACGACGACCTCGCCCGCGTTCATCACCAGCCGCATCGGGGAGAGGTCCCAGGGGCGCCCGGACATCCGGTGCGCCTGCTCGCTGACCAGGCCGAAGGCGAAGTTGGGCGCCCAGGTGACGGTGGCCCGGTGCCGGTGCGCCAGGTCCATCCAGCGCAGCGGGTCCTCCAGGATCCAGGAGGTCGGCGCGTGCACCTGGCGGCAGCCCAGATAGACGTCGCGCAGATGGAACATGACCACACCGGTGACGTGGTCCAGCGGGATCCAGTTGAGCGAGACGTCGTGCTCGGTCAGCGAGTTGAGGGTGGCGGTCGCCGCGGCCCGGGTGAGCACGTTGCGGTGGCTGAGCCGGACCGCCTTGGGCAGACCGGTACTGCCCGAGGTCAGCAGCATCAGCACCACGTCGTCGGGCCGCGCGGGGTGCCAGTCCTCGTCGAGCGGTCCGGCCCGCAGCGCGTCGGTCGTGGTGAGCCGCAGGCCCTGCCACTCGCGCCGCCGCGCCAGGTCGCGCAGCCCCTCCTCGCCGGAGGCGGAGGTGATGATCCAGGGGCGGTGCAGCATCTCCCACACGCCCTCCAGCTTCGCCACGGGCGCCGACGCCGTCGCGTACGAGACGGGGACGGTCAGCGGTACGGTGACGAACCCGCCCAGGACGCAGCCCCACAGCGTGGCGAGGAAGTCCTCGGTGTCCTCGCACTGCAGGATCACCTGGTCACCCGGGCGCAGCCCGAGCTCGCGCAGCCCGCCCAGGACGCGGGAGGCCTCCTCGATCAGCGAGGCGTAGCTGCGCCGGGTCTCGGTGCCGTCGGCGCGGACGTGGACGACCTCGGCGTGCGGGCCGCCCCCGGCCGCCCGCCGCAGCGCCTCGGCCCAGCCGCTCACCGTGGGCTCCGGCAGCTCCGGCCCCTCGCTGAGCGAGGGCACGGCCGTGGCGGCGCTGTCACCGGCGGAGTGCGCCGGGGTGTCCGCGCGCGAGCCGGAGGAGCCGATGTACAGCCGGCCGATCGGCTCGGTGGCCTCCTCCAGGGCCACGGTCGCCGCGCGCACCCCCGGCAGGGCGGCCAGACCGCGCTCCCACCGCTCGGCGGCCTCCGTGTCGATGAGGGGCAGCCGCTGGAGGGCGTCGGTGTCCAGGGTGCCGTCGGCGTTCCTGGGCAGATCGCTGACGGCCGTGATCCGGGGGGCGGGCTCGGTGTCCGCTCCGGGGCGCCGCAGCGCGCGGGCCGCCTGTTCGGCCGCGGCGGCACGGGTCGGCACGGCGAACACGGCCGTCCCTCCGTCCGCGCCCGGCACGGCCACCGCGTCCCGCAGATCGCCCCGGGCGAGGAGTCCGCGCTCCAGCTCCGCCGTGTCGGTCACCGTGTCCGCCGCCTCCTCGGCCCGTACCACGGGCTCGGGGGCGGGCAGGGCGCCGAGACGCACACCGGGGTCGTCGGCCACGGCGGCCAGGAGCGCGTGCAGGGCGCGGGCGGCACGGTCGACGGTCGCGTGGTCGAACAGGTCGGCGGCGTACTCGACATGGCAGACGAGCCCGTTCCCGGCGCCGTCCCGGCCGCGGTGCTCCACCACGTCCACGAACAGGTCGAACTTGGCGGTGCCGGTGGCGCTGGGCCGCAGCGGCGCCTCGTTGCCGCCGAGCCGCAGCACGGCCTCGGTGTTGTTCTGGAGCGCCAGCATGACCTGGAAGAGCGGGTGGCGCGCGGGGGTGCGGGGCGGGTTGAGCTCCTCCACCAGCCGGTCGAAGGGCAGGTCCTGGTGGTCGTAGGCGGCGAGGTCGAAGTCCCTGACCCGGACGAGCAGTTCACGGAAGGCGGGATCGCCCGAGGTGTCGGTGCGCAGGACCAGCGAGGTGGCCATCAGACCGATCAGGTCGTCGAGCGCCTCGTCGGCCCGCCCGGCCACGGGGGTGCCGATGGGGATGTCCGTGCCCGCGCCCCAGCGGGTGAGCAGGGCGGCCAGGGCGCTCTGCAGCACCATGAACAGGCTCGCGCCGCTCTCGTCGGCGAGCCGCAGCAGCGCGCGGTGCAGCTCGGGGGCGATGTCGAGGGTGAGATGGGCGCCCCGGCGGGCGGG
>NZ_JBJHPC010000307.1:0-8725 GCF_045257485.1 Streptomyces sp. YS-3
CCTCGACGGCCTGCGCCCCTATCTCGACTCCACCCCCAACGCCGCGGGCAAGGCCTGCGTCGTCACCGCCGCCAACTGGGGAGGCACCTACGTCTCCCTCGTCCTGGCCCCCTGGCACCAGGCGGCCCCATCCGAGGAGGCAACGGCATGAACCGCCACACCACCACAGGCCCCGTCGTCCGCATCAGCTCCCCGCAGCACTGCCCGGAGCGGGACGACCCCCGCTGGACCGACTGGCTCACCGGCACCGAACGCGTCTACGCGCACTCCCTGGCCCGCGCCGAGGAGCACCTGTCCGCCCGCAAGGCGGCCAAGGAAGCGGTCGCTCAGCTTGTGGGCTGGCCGGGGACGCCGCCCTGGCAGGACATGGAGATCCTGCGCCGCGCGGACGAGGCCCCGGTCCTGCGGGTCCGCGGCAGGCTCGCCGACTGGATGGGCGAGCAGGGGCTGGCGACGCCCCGCGTCTCGCTGACCCACGCCCGCGGCTACGCGGCGGCCCTCGCCTGGTTCCCGAGCGGCGGGGAGCGGTGATGCACGCGCCGCGGCCGTACGAGCGGGTGGCGCTGGTCACCGGCGCCCTCGGCGGCATCGGAGCGGCCGTCACCCGCGCCCTGCTCGACCAGGGCATGGGCGTCGTGGTCACGGACCTCGACGGAGACGCCTGCCGGGAGGCGGCGAACACACTCAACAGTGGTCCCGCCCCCGGCACCGCGGTCGGCCACCCCCTCGACGTCACCGACCCCGACTCCTGGCAGCGCGTGACCCGCTTCGCCCGCCGCCGCTTCGGCCACCTCGACGTCCTCGTCAACAACGCCGGAACGCTCGGCATCCACGGCCTGGAGAGCTGCACCCTGCAGGAGTGGAACCGCGTGGTGGACACCTGCCAGCGCGGCACCTGGCTGGGGATGCGGGCCGCCGCCCCGTGTCTGCGCTCGGCCGGCGGCGGCTCCATCGTCAACGTGAGCTCCATCTACGGCATGGTCGGCTCAGGTGCCGCCTTCGCCTATCACGCCGCCAAAGGCGCTGTGCGGGCCATGACGCGGGCAGCTGCGGTAGAGCTGGCGCCCGCCGGCATCCGGGTCAACACCGTCTCCCCCGGCATGGTCGCCACCGCCATGACGGCGACCGTCCCCCGCGAGTTCCTCGACGACGTCACCGCACGCACCCCCCTGCGCCGCCCGGCGCACCCGGACGAAGTGGCGGCGGCGGTGCGGTTTCTGGCCGGTGACACAGCCACCTTCATCACCGGTACCGAACTCGTCGTCGACGGCGGCTTCACCGCCCTGTGACGCTCTACCCGAGGAGTCGTGATGGACCAGGATCACGGCCGGACGCCCTGGGTCGCGCTGAGCGTCCTGTGCACGGCCTTCTTCCTGATCGTGCTGGACACCACGATCGTGCACGTCGCCATCCCGGCGATGATGCACGCGATGGACGCGGACCTGGACCAGGTTCTCTGGCTCGTCAACGCCTATCTGATCAGTTACGCGGTCTTCATGATCCCGGCCGGACGCCTCGGCACACGCTACGGCCCCCGGCGGATCCTCCTCACCGGACTCGTCCTGTTCACCGTCGCCTCCGCCCTGTGCGGCTGCGCTGCGAGTGTCGGCCAACTCCTGGCCTGGCGTGCCCTTCAGGGACTCGGGGCCGCCCTGGTGACACCGCAGATCGGCGCCTTCATCGCCGCGATGTTCCCCGCCCGCCGACGCGGGGCCGCGTTCGGCGCACTCACCAGCGTCATGGGGCTGTCGATCGTCGCGGGCCCCCTCCTCGGCGGGATCCTGGTGACCCGCGTCGGCTGGCAGTGGATCTTCATGATCAACGTACCCGTCGGCGCCGCGGTGCTCCTCCTGTCCGCCGCCCTGCTCCCCGCCCCGACTCCCGAGGGCCGCCGCGGCACGGACCCGATCGGTCTGGTGCTGGTGACGGCCGGCCTCACCACCCTCACCTTCGCACTCCTGGGCAGCGGACGCCCGTTGCGCGGCCAAGCCCTGTGCGCGGGAGTCGTGTGCCTGGTCCTGTTCCTCGTCCAGCAACGGTGCAACCCCCGCTCCCCGCTCCTGCCCCGCTCCCTGTTCACCCGCCGCGACTTCGCCGTGGCCAACGGCATCGGCGCCGCCGTGCACTTCGCGGTCATCGGCAGCGCCACCCCGATCGCCCTGCTCCTCCAACAGCAACTGCACCTCACGGCGCTGCAATCCGCCTTTCTCACGGCGCCCACCCCGCTCGCCGCCGCCGGGGCCGCACACGTCTCCGGTCGCCTCGCCGACCGCATCGGCGGCAAACCCCTGGTCATCGGCGGCCTGCTGACCTACGCGTACGGGCTCGCCCTCCTGGGTTCGCAGGCCCGCCCGGGGATGGACCCCTGGGAACTGCTCCCGGCGATGCTCCTGGCCGACCTGGGCATCGGCGCCGCTCTGGCCCCCCTCACCAAGATCGCCATGGACGCGGTCGACAGCCGGCACGCAGGCCCGGCGTCCGGCGTGCTCAACACCAGCCGCCAGATCGGCGGCATCCTCGGCGGCGCCGCCGTCGGCGCACTGATCAGCCGTCAGGCGGCGTCGGTCGCAGGGAGGTCGGCGGGGCCCGGGAGCCCTGTCGACCCCAGCCGCCCGGTGGACTACGCGGGCGCCCTGCACACCACGACGCTCCTGACCTCCGGCGTCCTGTTCCTCGCCGCCGTCGCCGCCGCGACACTCACCCCCGCACGCAGCCGACGCCCCCGCCACCCACGCCGTACGGCGGTGCTGCGGCTGGACACACTGCCCGCCGTCGTTCAAGGGGGCCACGGCTACCAGGCCGTACAGATCCTCACCGCAACCAGGGTCCCCGCACGCGGACACCGCGAGGTCCTGGGGTTCGATGTGGCGGGCGCCGACACCTCCGCCACCTGGTCCCGTCTACTGAGCGGGCTGCACTCCCACCGCCTGGGCCTTGCATCCGTGCAGTACGTGGTGTGTGACGACACCCCCGGGCTGGCCGCGGCCGTCGACCACGAACTGCGCCTGCCGACCCGCCCGGCGGGCGGGCCCCGCGACGTGGCGGTGGAGCTACGCCGGACCCTGCGGCGGCACCTCGGCGACGACGGCCCCGCACCCACACATGCCGGACTCGCCGCCACGGTCCAGGAAGCGATCACCACACAGAACAGGCGATGGGCCACCGCGCCCCACCCCGGGAGCCGGATCTGGCGTCCGCCGGTTCCCCTCTGACGCCCCGGGCCCGTACCGCGTACGTACGCATGGCACAGGACCGGGAGGGAACACCACCGGGCCCCCGAAGCCAACACACCAACCCACCAAGCAACTGGCAACCAACCAGCCATCAAACCAGCCTTCGAGACAGAGGAAGCCCGTCATGCCCACACCCCAGGAACTCTCCCCGCACAGCACAGTCCCCGCGGCACATGAAGGCGCGGCGCGCAGACTCCCCACACTCACCGGGATGCGGTTCGTGGCCGCCGCAGCTGTCGTGCTGTGCCACTTCTCCCTCTATATCCGGGGGAACCCGGACTTCTGGCGCAACCTCGGCCAGGTCGGCGTCTCGTTCTTCTTCGTCCTCAGTGGCTTCGTCCTCACCTGGTCAGCCAAGCCCGACAGCCCCGCGCGGGCCATCTGGCGCGCGCGAGCGGCGAAGATCTTCCCCAACCACCTCCTCGTCGCGGCGGCCCACGCGGGTCTCATGCTGCTGACGGGCAAAGCGATCGTCAGCGCCCAGATCCTCCCCACGGCGACACTCACCCAGTCGTGGATCCCCGGGTTCAACCTCACGACGGCCATCAGCCCCGTGAGCTGGACCCTCTCCTGCGAGGTGTTCTTCTACCTCGCCTTCCCCCTGCTGCTGACACAGCTCCGCCGCGTGCCCCCGAGATACCTGTGGTGGGCAGCCGCGGCCCTGATCGCGGTGATCTTCACCCACCCGGTCGTCGCCGAGCACTTCGTCCCCAACGGCAAGCCGATGTCCCCGCTGCTTCCCTACCTCGACAACGACGCCTGGTTCGTGGGCTTCTTCCCGCTCGCGCGGGCATTCGAGTTCGCCCTCGGTATGGTCCTGGCCCGCATCGTCGCCGCGGGAAAGTGGTTCCAGCTCGGCATGGCGCCCGCCACGGTCCTGTTCGTGCTCGGTTACTGGCTGTCCATGGGATCCGGCCTGTACTCCTTCGCCGCCGCCACGGTCATCCCGATCGGCATGCTGATTTGCGCAGGCGCGGTCGCGGACGTCGAGGGACGCCCTTCGCCGCTGCGCCACCCCTACTTCGTGCGGCTCGGTGAGATCTCCTTCGCCCTGTACCTCGTGCACAAGCCGGTCATCGACTACGGCACCAAACTGCTCGGCATCCCCCACTTCAGCGGTATGGCCCTGGTCGACCAAGTGGTCGTGCTGGCCCCGTTGTTCGGTGTGGCACTGCTGCTGGCCTGGCTGCTTTACATGGGTGTGGAACGCCCGATGATGCGCCACTGGGCCCGGCGCCGCCCGCGCCGCAACGCGACCCACCGGGCGGCCTGCCGCGAGTGCCCGGCGCGGACATGCCCGGCTCGGCCGAGTGGCGCGGACCCCTCCGGAGCGGAGGGCGGGGTCGAGCGTTCCTCGCCGCACTGACTCTTCAGCTCGGGTGGACCATCGCCGACGGACTCGGCGGTGGTCCACCTGCCAGGTTCCGCCAGTCTTCTGCTCGGTGTGTGCGGTCCGTGGCTGTTGCTCCTGGTGGTGCTTCACGCCCCAGGATTGCTCCACGTCAAAGGGACGTGGACTTCGCGCCGCGCGAGATCGCCGCAGGTCAACTGAGACGGCCCCGAGGCCCAGTCCCCCGTGAGAAGGTGCGGACCTCGGAGCCGACAGCAGTCCGGATCAGGCCCGGCCGCTGAGTGAGCGGGCGTATCCCCAGGTCGGCTCAGGCGGGCACAGGCCACATGCCGGGGGCGCGGGGCGCACGCTCCAGACACTGGCACGTCGGATCATCGTGCCAGGCCGACGGTTATCCGCTCGGTGATCACCCGTCATGCGTATTCAGGGCTGTAGGGCTGCTACTTGAGATGCGGTCAGGGCGCGGTCGGGATGTATGGATCTTCCCAAGGGTCACCCGCGTGACCTACGATTTGAACGCGTTCACTTTTGCATGTTCAAAGGCCCAGGGGCGGTCATGACGGCCAGGCAGAATGAGCAGGACGGCCTCCACTGGCAGCAGCCGGCTCTCGCGGTGTGCGCGGCGCTGGCCGGTGCGCTGGTGATGCTCTGGGGTCTGCCGTCCAACCTCGGCCCTCTCTATGTACTGACCGGCCTGACAACGGTTACCCCTCTGTTGTTCCTGCGCCGTTCGAAGCGCTTCGTCCGCGCTTGCCTGGCCACAGGACTGGTGCTCGTGCCCTGGGGGGCCCTGGGCGCCCTCCTGGGAATGTTCTTGTTCTGGCCATCGGCGGTGCTGCTGCTGTTGGCGGCATTCGGGAACCCAAAGAGGCGCCCGACCGCCGCGAGGGTGATGGGTGGCATCGGTGCTCTGGTGACGGCGGGCGTTCTGGTGGGGGCAGCGGCGTTCTACCAGAGCTTCCTCGTCACTCCCGCGCTGGCGAAACCTCATACGTTCGGGCCGGCGTCGAGCCCGGCTCGTCCAGTGAGAGGCTCGAGGAGGCTCGGGTGCACCTTTGGAAATTCAGAGCAACAGATACGTACGAGAGGGAGTCGGATGAGGGATCCTTTCTCGAAGTCAGGTTCCCCGACGACCTGCCAGAGGAGCGGCGCGCGGAGCTGAAGAAGGAGATCGAGCGGCTGCCGGGCATCAGATGGGTCGAACTGTGCTCTGTGCGCGACTGTGGTTGACCTGCGGAAACCAGCAGGGCTGCGGTGCGCGGGGCCCCTTCGGCCTGCGCACTAGATGTTCCATGAACATCGACCAGGCAGTCGCGGAGATCGGGAACTCCGAGGAGATACGTGGCCTTCCCACGGCCTGGCGACGGTCGCCCATGTCCACTTCATCTTTTCCCCTGCCATAGATACCGGCGAAGGCTGGGCACCATCAGGAACTCCACTGGACGGTTCTTGAGTTGGAAGAACTCACGCGTTCCCTGAGGCGCCTCTTCCAAGCCCACGACCCGCACGCCGTCCAGAACACTCTTCAGCGTTCGCAGGTCGATGGTGGGCGTACCTGCCGTCAGACTGTTCAGGCGCAAGGCGTTCCGGTTCAGCCAGCCCGCCACCTCGTTGGGCGCGGGTTCGTCCTTTGCTATCGACAGGTTCATCGAGGCTACCCACGGGGGCCTGGCCTTGAGTGGGGATGAAGGAGGGAGGGGGTGGCAGCCGTTCCTGCGCACGCAGACCGCTAGCATCCCTTCACATGGCAATGCGGAAGTGGCGGCCGGGTGCCGTAGTGGTGGCCTTACTGGTGGGGTTCTGCGCCACGGGCGCGGGCCCCCGGGACGTCACCAGCGCCGCGTCCGGTCCTGGGCCCCTCCCGGCCGACCGTTACGCGTATACGTCCGAGGACTACCAGCGGTCCCAGCGGGCATCGGCACTACTGGTTCGCCAGTGCATGGAGGGTCGCGGCCACCCGGACTTTCCGCTGGACCCCCGTTACCCTCACGATCCCATCATTGCCACTGCGGTGAGCACGGACTACGGCGTCCTGGATCCGGGCGCCGCCCGCCGCTGGGGATACGGCTGGGACCCGGCCACATCCTCGGCCTCGCAGCCGAAGGGCCGGCGGATGACCGGTGCCGAATACGCGGACTTTCCCGTTTGCAGCGCTGAGGCGAACCGGCGGATGATGCTCGGCGTCGACGTCAAGGGAAACTGGTTGTACGCCGGCACCCGGGCGAGCGAGGTCGACGAGGAGGCCAAGCGCGACCCGCGCCTTCGCGAGGCCTTCGCGGTGTGGTCCCGCTGCATGGCAGAACGGGGATTCGCGGGCTACCCCGACCCCCTCTCGGCCTACGCAGACCCGGCCTGGCAACGCGCCGGCAACGGAAACACCCTGCACACGCGGCACGAACGAGCCACTGCGGTCGCCGATGTCACCTGCAAGCACCGCCACCACACGGCCGAAATCTGGCACAAGGTACGGGCCCAGAACCAGACCACGGACATCGAGCGACATCACGACCGTTACGCTTCCGGCTTGCAGGCGCTGCGAACGTACCGGGCCAACGTGGCTGCGGTGTTGCGGCAGTTCGGGTAGGGCGGCGCGCCCACGCGGGGTGCTTGGCACCGCCGCCATCGAGGATGGCAAGCCTCGGGCGGTCGCGGCTCCGCGGGACATCCACCATGACGGCGGACGTTCGGCCTGGCGGAAGGTGCCGTTGCCGTTGCCGCGGTAGTTCAGGAGCCATCCATGGTTTCCGGCTTCGACCCGACCGTTCGCCCAGATCAGTAACCTAACCGCACCCAAATGCCCGCAGCTTCCCAAGCTGAGGTTCTTCGCCCTCTACGTGACCGTCCAAGTCGTACATCAGCCACTCAAGCCAAGCCGCCGTGACGCCCAAGGAGTCGGCCCACTCGTGCATGACCCCAACATAGGTCGCGTATCGAGTTGCCCAACCGCGTGTCCTCGCCGCTTCTCTGCTAGACCAGCCGAGCGCATTGAGGGAACGGAAGACGCGGTCATCCAGGATCAAGGCACGTTCGCACTCGGCATCCCGGTCATCGACAGCGGCAAACCACTTGGTGAAGAAGGACCGCCTGACTCCCCGCACGGTGAACGCGGTGTACGCCCGTGTCAGTTCGCCGGCCCGGACAGCGCTTCGCGTCGCCTCCAGAACGTGTGGGAGTCGGGCATCGCCGAGGGCAACGCTGGTGTAGCGGGGTGCTCGCCCATTGGTCATCCCCGCTCCCCAAATCATGACCGCGACGAACAAGTCACGGCGTTCCTCCGGGTCGTCGCCGAGCGCTTGCCGTGCCGCAACAAGGTCATCACGGCTGATGAGCCGGTCGCCTGAGCTGGAAGTGGCATCCACACCGAGCCCCAGCACACGTGCTGCCCCGTGGGGCTCCAGCCAGGGACGCCAAGTGGCGGGGCGGAATCGAACAGGTGCCTGTCGACGGCCACGATGAAGCTCTACGAGCGGCCTCAGCCGCTCCACCATGTCTGCCTGGGACGCCATGGGAACAGCATGCCGCCCTTGGCCACCGCGCGTGCGGCATAGCACCAAAATATAGCAACTTCAGCAACCGCCCGGACCTTTGCCCGGCTACATCACTTCATGGGACGCCCGTCGTCGCCTCGTTGTCACCGGTGACAGCCGCCACGATGTCGCCGGGCTCGGCGCTGCGCCGGCGCCTGACGGTGACGATGTCACCGTCAGGTTGCCGACGTCGATCATGCTCTGGCTCACGATTTTCAATGCGAACAGGTCGCCGTGGCCTACCAGCGCGACGGGCACCGAGAGCACGTCCTGGACGGCCCGCTGGGCCAGAATCGGGGCTCCGGCAGCGATCCGGCCGACCAGCGGAACCGGCACCACGCCGGCCGCGTGTCCGGCCTGGGCGACCCGGACGGCCCGGCCACGCATAGGATCCCCCTTGCCGATCTTGTGTGCCCCTGACCGTAACCTCCCGGACTGAGGTAAGGGAACAACCTTTCGGCATGCAACGCGCGCTAGCTGCGGCTACTCCCAGTGGAACAACACCCGGGGCCGGGCCAAGTCCCCCTGGCCCGGACGACCCATTCACGGCGAGGAACCGACCCCCGGCAGCACAGGGGACGACGTTGAGCCCGCTCGTCTCTGCGGGCGTCCTG
>NZ_JBJHPC010000308.1:0-8717 GCF_045257485.1 Streptomyces sp. YS-3
CCCGTCCACACCCCCGCCCGCTGAGCGCCGCCCGGCCGTGCCGGGCGGCGCTCAGCGGGCGGGGGTGTGGACGGGCGTGCTCGCCGGAAAGGTCTCGGCGAGCAGCGCGTCGAACAGCGTCGTCACATCGTGCTCGGTCAGCCCCTCCGCCCGCGCCTCGCGCAGCCACTCCCCGAGCCGGGCGCGCAACGGCGACTCCGGGGCGGTCTGCGGAGTGGCGAGCGAGCGGGTGATGAACGTCCCCGCCCCCTGGCGCACCTCGACCAGACCGGCGCGCTCCAGCTCCCGGTAGGCCTTGAGGGTGGTGTTGGGGTTGACCTTGGTGGTGGCGGCCACCTGGGCCGCGGTCGGCAGTTTGTCGCCCTCGGCCAGAGCGCCCATGCGCAGGGCCTGTTCCACCTGGTGGACGATCTGGAGGTAGGCGGGCAGGCCGCTACGGCGGTCCACACGGAACGCGACCATCGCACCTGCCTCCTTCGCTGGAAATCTCTGTCGGGCCGCGCCCCGGAAGTCCCGGGACTTCCGGGACGCGGCACCCTCGCGCACGATGGCTTACAGCCTATGCCCGGGGGTGGGCCGAGCCGGGCCGGGCGGCCCTAGAACGCCTGGCGGCGGGCGCGCCACACCGTCAGCGCGAGCAGGACCATGCTCCCCGCGGTCAGCAGGGCCGCCGCGGTCCACTGCAGGGTGGCCATCTGGTCGTAACCGAAGTAGTCCCACACCGTGTTGACGATGCCCTTCTGGGCGCGGCAGCGTTCGGGGCTCGCGTTGTCGACGCAGGTGCCCCACCCGTAGAGCTTGCCGGACGCGGTGCCGATCCACTGGTCCACCTGGGACGCGCCGTCGAGCACCGCCGGCTGGGAGCTCTCCAGGGGGAAGGCGATCCGGCGGGGCGTGGCGAGGTGCGGTTTGAGGTAGTCGAAGACCACCGAGAACGCGAAGGCGCCGAAGAAGGTGAGCGTCATCGCGGTCACCGCACGGCGCACCAGCGCGCCGATGACGATGCCGAGCGAGGTCGTGAACAGCGCTGTCGTGAGCAGCACGGGCCCGGTGTTGTTGAAGATCGTCCCCTCCAGCCAGTCGCCGGAGACGAACGGCCGCGCCGCGTGCCAGTACCAGGTCAGCAGCGCACCGAGGATGGCGGTGGTCACCGCGACGAGACCCAGCGCGAAGCCCACCTTCCACAGCAGCCAGCGCGAGCGGGGCACCGACTGCGTGGTGACCAGCCGGGCCGTGCCGCTCTCCTGGTCCGCGGCGAGCAGCGGGGCGCCGAGGAAGACACCGAACAGCAGCGGGAGATACCCCACGTAGACGGCGTAGCTGTTGAAGGTCTCCGACAGCCGCATGCGCCGGCCGCCGTCGAGGTCGTCCACGGGGGTGGCGGGCCAGCCGGCGGCATGCGCCTCGTCCAGCATGGCGCCGCGCTGGTGGATGATCAGGGCGCCGCCGATCAGGACCGCCGCCGCGCAGGCGATCAGTACGGCCCGGTGCTGGCGCACCATCAGCCAGAGCAGTCCGCGCAGCCGCCCGGGCCTGGCGCGGGTCGGCTCCTCGGTGGCGGAGGGACGGGTCAGGGTGCTCATACGGCGTACTCCTCTTGGTGGCCGGGAGCGGCGGCCGGGGACAGCAGCGCGGGCGCCTGGGGGTTGCGGAGGTAGGCGAGCAGCACTTCTTCCATGCTGGGCTCGGCGAGCTGCCAGTCGCCGGTGAGCGGGCCCTCGGTGCGCACCATGGCCGTGAACTGCCGCCCGGCGGTACGGGATTCGATCACCGTGTGGGTGTTCAGCGCGGCGGGCAGGACCTGGTCGGTGGTGACCCCGGTGACCAGGGTGTGCATCGGCACCAGCTCGTCCGTCTCACCCGCCATCCGGACCCGGCCGTCGGCGAGGACGAGGAGGTAGTCGCACATGTGCTCAAGGTCGCCCAGGATGTGGGAGGACATCAGGACCGTGGTGCCGCGCTCGACGGCCTCGGCCATCAGCAGCGAGCTCAGCTCGTCGCGGGCGACCGGGTCGAGATCGGCCATCGGCTCGTCCAGGAGCAGCAGGTCGGGCCGCTTGCCGAAGGCGAGCGCGAAGGCCACGCGGGTGCGCTGGCCGCCCGAGAGGCTGCCGATCCTGGCCTCCATCGGGACGGGCCCGCCGCGCACGATGCGCTCGGCCGCGTCCTGGTCCCAGCCCGGGTTGAGCTCCTGGCCCAGGCGCAGCGACTCGGCCACGGTGAACCGCTTGAACATCGGTTTGTCCTGGGCGAGATACGCGAACCGGGGCAGCGCGGCGGGGGAGCCCGCGGGGATGCCGAAGATCCGCAGCTCACCGGTGCTCGGCTCGACGAGCCGGGTCGCCAGGTTGAGCAGGGTGCTCTTTCCGGCGCCGTTGGGTCCCACCAGTCCGCAGATGCGCCCGGCCGGAATCCGGAAGGTGCAGTCCCGCAGGGCCCAGCCCCGGCGGTATTTCCTCCCCAGCCCACGCGCTTCCAGGGCCCAGCGGGTGTCGGCCGTGCCAGGAGCGGTCATGTCGCGCACGCCTCCCCCCTTTCCATGATTCCACTAGTTGACTAGTGGAATCATGGGGTTGGTGGCGAGCGGGTGTCAAACAGTGCGCCACCAGGGCGGGGTCGCCGCTCGGGGCGTGGCGGAATTGTCACCGTCGTGCCACACCTGCTCACCCGTGCGAACCATCGCCGCCGCCACGGTGTGTTGTACGGCGAGCGCCGGGGTGTACCGGCCTATCCTCGGGGGAGTCATGGACTACTCACATCTGCGTCGTGCGATCACGGTGGCGGCGACGGCCGCGATGGCCGGTGTCCTGGTGGTCGGCTGCGAGCCGGGCAGTGGCGACGGATCCGCTCCGGGGGCCGCCGCGTCCCCCGTGATCCCCACCGCCAAGGCCACACCGCACACCACCGCGCCCACCGCGAAGCCCCCCGCCGAGCCGGGAACCGCGGGCAGCACCAAGCCCAAGCACGCGGCCCCCAGGTGCGGACTCAGCGACCTCAAGGTCACCCCGGCCCACCAGGCCGCCAACCGCCCCCAGGGCACGGGCCTCGGCGCGGCCGTCGTCGGCTTCGCCAACACCTCCGCGCACCCCTGCTCGGTGAAGGGGTTCATCACGGTGGCCGGGGCGGGCAACGGCGCACCCGACAAGAACGCCCCCCTGGCCGTCACCCCCACCGGCACCGCCTCCACGGTCCTGCTGGCCCCGGGCGCCCGCGCCTGGACCAAGCTCACGTTCGTGCAGGTCCAGGGCGAGGCCGACGGGTACTGCGTGTCGGGGGCCGAGCCGTCCTCGTACCCGACCGTCGTCCTCGGGGTGCCGGGTGCCGGGCGGTACCAGACGGCCCTGGACGACGGGGTGTTCGCCGAGTGCGACAACAAGGTGAAGGTCACCGCGCTCTCCGCCACCAAGCCTTCCTGAGCCCGCGGCGCGGTCCGCTCAGCCGTCCTCGGGGCAGAACACCTCGACCCGCTGGACCACGTTGTTGGCGAAGCCGCCGCGGTTCCAGGGCTGGGTGAGCGGCTGGGTGGCGCCCCCGGCGTCGGTGGCGCGGGCGCTCAGGACGTGGCTGCCGGGGGTGGCCGTCCACAGGGCCCGCCAGCGGCGCCACGCCCAGCCGTGGCCGACCGCCGGGGCGAGCTCGGCCTCGGACCACTCGCGTCCGTCGTCCGTGCTCACCTCGACCCGGGTGACCGGCGCCCGCCCCGACCAGGCCCGGCCCTCCAGCAGGACGCGGCCGGGGCGCACCACACGGGTGCGGGACATGAAGTCCGGGAAGCCGGGCGGGATCATCAGCGCGCGCGGGGCCATCCTGGTCACCGGGTCGCCGGTCTCCCCCGCCGACTGCCGGTAGCGGTAGGCCACTTGCTGCTGGAAGCCGGTGAACGGGGCCGCGGTCAGCGTGATGGCGCGCAGCCACTTCACATGGGCCATGCCGTACCACCCCGGGACCACCAGCCGCAGCGGATGGCCGTGCTGCGGCGGCAGCGGGGCGCCGTTCATCTCGTACGCCACCAGCACCTCGGGGTCCCGGCCGAGGGCCTCCGTCAGCGGCAGGCTGCGCTGGTAGTCCTGCTCCACACCGCGCTCGACGCCGTGGTCCGCGCCGGTGAAGACCGCCTCCACCGCGTCCGGCTCGACCCCGGCCTCGGCGAGCAGCAGGGTGCGCAGTGGCACCCCCGTCCACTCCGCGGTCCCCACCGCCTCGGTCAGCCACGGCTGACTGACGGGACGCGGGGAGAGCAGGGCCCGGCCGTTGCCCGCGCACTCCATGGTCACCCGGTGGGTGACCGCCGGGAAGGAGCGCAGAGCGGCCAGGTCCAGGGTGAGCGCGGTGCGCACCCGCCCGTCCACGGTGAGTTCCCAGGTGTCGGCGTCGGTGTGCGGGATGTCGTAGTGGACCAGGACGTAGTGCAGCCCGGGCGGGGTGACGTCGTAGCGCAGGGCCTCCAGCGGCAGCGCGTGGTTGCGGGCGGCGAGGGCGAGCTCCTCGGGGCTGATGCCCTCGGCCGGGCCGGCGGTCCGGCCCGGGGTGCTGATGTCACCGAAACGGGCGTCCATGCCCCCATCGTGCGCCCGCGGCCGGGCCCGGTCATCTCCAGGGGCGGGACACCGGGCCGGGGGATTGCGAGTCCCCGGCCGCGGGGAGACGCTTGAGGTGTCAGCCCTGTGGCGCCCGTCAGCGGCCGAGACCCGTGGGGGTGCCGGGGCACCGGCGCGCGAGAACCACCGGCGGCCCCAGCAGGGGAAGGGCCGGGCGGGTCCCCGGACCTGCCGTGCGCGGCAAGGAGAGCGTCATGGACGGGACGACGCTGGAAGCGATGCGGACCGTGCTGCGCGGTCCGGTGATCGGCCCGCAGGACCCGGAGTACACCGAGGCGCGCACGATCTACAACGCGATGATCGACCGGCGGCCGGCCGCGGTCGTGCGGTGCGCGGACGCCGGCGACGTCATCGACGCGGTCGACTTCGTCCGCGACCACGGCCTCGAACTGGCCGTCCGCGGCGGCGGGCACAGCGGGGCGGGCCTGTGCCTGGTGGACGATGGGGTCACCCTCGACCTGTCGCCGATGCGCTGGGCGCGCGTCGACCCCTCGGCGGAGATCGCGCAGGTCGGCGGCGGCTCCCTGATGGCCGACCTGGACCACGCCGCCCACGCGTTCGGGCTGGCCACGCCGGGCGGCATCATGTCGACGACGGGCGTCGCCGGACTGACCCTCGGCGGCGGCCACGGCCATCTGACCCGCAAGTACGGGCTGACCATCGACAATCTGCTGGCCGCCGACGTGGTGCTCGCGGACGGCAGCTTCGTCACGGCGAACGAGCGCAACCACCCCGACCTGTTCTGGGCGCTGCGCGGCGGCGGCGGCAACTTCGGCGTCGTCACCTCCTTCACCTTCTCGCTGCACCCGGTGCACACCGTGGTGCTCGGCGTGACCCTGTGGACACCGGACCGCATCGGGGACGTGCTGCGGTGGTACCGCGAGTTCCTGCCGCAGGCGCCCGAGGACCTCAACGGGTTCTTCGCCGTGCTCGTCGTCCCGCCGGGGCCGCCGTTCCCGGAGGAGATCCACGGGCAGAAGATGTGCGCGGTGGTGTGGTGCTGGACCGGCGACCCGGACCAGGCCGACCAGGTCTTCGCGCCGGTGGCCGAACCGGGCCCGCCCGCCTTCCACTTCACCGCCCCGATGCCGTACCCGATGATGCAGAGCATGTTCGACGAGCTGATCCCCGCGGGCCTGCAGTGGTACTGGCGCGGCGCGTTCTTCGACCGGATCACCGACGGGGCTATCGACGTCCACGCCAAGTACGCCGAGGGCATCCCCACCGACCTGTCGACCATGCACCTGTACCCGGTCGACGGCGCCGCCCACCGCGTCAAGCCGGGCGACACCGCCTGGGGCTACCGGGACGCCGTCTGGTCCGCGGTCATCGGCGGCATCGACCCCGACCCCGCCAACGCCGAGACCGTCCGGCAGTGGTGCGTGGACTACTGGGAGGAACTGCACCCGCACTCCATGGGCGGCGGTTATGTGAACTTCATCGGCGCGGGCGAGGGCCAGGAACGGGTCAGGGCCACCTACGGCGAGCAGTACGACCGGCTGGCCGCGGTCAAACGCGCCTACGACCCGCACAACCTGTTCCACGCCAACCAGAACATCGAACCGGCGCGCGGCTAGCGTCCGTCGGCGCCCAGGGCCGCGGCCGGATCAGACCGGATCACACCGGCAGGAGCCGGGCGACGAGGCCGCCGAGCTGCCGGGCGTTGCGGCACACGTGCATCTCGACCACCTCGGCATAGGCGAGCGCGGCCGAGTCCCCGGTCGACCACAGGGAGGCCGGTTCGGGGTTGAGCCAGTAGACCCGGCGGGCGCGCTCCGCGATACGGCGCAGCGCCGGGAGGTTGGGGTCGCTCATGTTCGTCCGGGCGTCCCCCAGGACGAAGACGGCGGTGCGCGGACCGACCGCGTCGAGGTGGCGCTCGGCGAACTCCCCGAGCGAGGTGCCGTAGTCGCTGCTGTCGTGCCAACCCGTCACCGCCGCCTCACCGGCGATGCGCTCGGCCAGGCCCGACGGGTCCGCCGCGCCCTTCTGCAGCAGGCCGGTGACCTCGTCGACGCGGTTGACGAAGGCGAACACCCGCACCCGGCTGAACTGCTCGTGGAGCGCCTGCACCAGCAGCATGGTGAAGTTCGCGAAGCCGGCGACCGAGCCGGACACGTCGCAGAGCAGGACGAGTTCGGGGCGTACGGGACGGCGGCGGCGCAGGACCGGGCGCAGGGGAACACCGCCGGTCGACAGCGAACCGCGCAGGGTGCGGCGCAGATCGATCCGGCCGCGGGCCGCGCGGCGCCGGCGGGCCGCGAGACGGGTGGCCAGTCTGCGCGCCAGCGGCTGCACCGAACGGCGCAGCTCGTCGAGCTGGGCGCGGCCCGCCACCAGGAAGTCGACCTGGTCTGCGGTCGGCCGCACGGCCCGGCGCGCGATCTCGTCGGTACCGCGGCGCTGCGCCACCCGGCGGCGCGCCTCGGTGGCGACCTGCTCGCGGAACCGCTGGATGCGGCGCCTGATCTCGTCGTCGGTCAGCCGGTCGGTGAAGTCGGCGCCGCCCCCGGCCCCCTGGGCGAGGGTGGCCCGTACCCGCGCGAGCAGCGTCTGCGGGCGCAGCCGGTCGAGGGTCTGGTGTGCGGAGAAGCCGTCCGAGCCGGGCGAGGCGCCGTATCCGCCGAGCGCGTCCACCGCCTCGGCGGCCAACTGCCCCAGCGCCGCCCGGTCGTCGGCGGCGAGCGCGGCGGCCAGCCGCTCGCGCAGGTCCGCCGTGTCACCGCCGGTCGCGGGCGGGGCGCCGACGCGGAGCGGGAAGTACAGATCGAAGACGGGGTCGAAGACCGCCCGCTGGCCCTCGTGGTGCAGCAGCGCCGCCGCCAGCCCCTCCCGCATCCGCTCGCGGTCACCGAAGCCCAGCACCTCCAGGGCCGCCGCCGCGTCGACGGTCTCGCCCGGCCCGATCCGCAGACCGTGTGTGCGCAGCGTGCGGACCAGCCCCGTGAGCCGGTCGGGCAGCGCGGTCACACGGCGTCCAGATCGAGTTTGGCGGCGGCCTTCAGCAGATCGTCCTGGTGCTTGAGCAGGACGCCGAGGCTGTCGCGCACGACGGTCTCGTCGAGGGTGCCGGCGCCGAGCGCGAGCAGCGTACGGGCCCAGTCGACGGTCTCCGCGACCGAGGGCGCCTTGCGCAGGTCCATCGCCCGCAGCGCACCCACCACCCGCACCACGGACGTGGCCAGCGCCTGGTCGAGCCCGGGCACCCGCATCCGTACGATACGGCGCTCCAGCTCCTCCTCGGGGAAACCGATGTGCAGGAAGAGGCAACGGCGGCGCAGGGCCTCGGAGAGCTCGCGGCTCGCGTTGGAGGTGAGCACCACGAACGGGCGGCGCGTCGCCGTGATCGTGCCGAGCTCGGGCACGGTGACCTGGAAGTCGCTGAGGACTTCGAGGAGCAGTCCCTCGACCTCCACGTCCGCCTTGTCGATCTCGTCGATCAGGAGGACCTTGGGATCGCTGCCGCGGATGGCCGTGAGCAGCGGGCGGGGGAGCAGGAACTCCTCGCCGAAGATGTCCGTACGGGTCTCGTCCCAGGACTCCTCGCGGCCCGCGGTGATGCGCAGCAGCTGCTTGGCGTGGTTCCACTCGTACAGCGCCCGGGACTCGTCGACGCCCTCGTAGCACTGGAGCCGGATGAGTTCCGCGCCCGCGACCCGGGAGACCGCCTTGGCGAGCTCGGTCTTGCCGACGCCCGCCGGGCCCTCGACGAGCAGCGGCTTGCCGAGCCGGTCGGCGAGGAAGACGGTGGTGGCGACGGCCGTGGACGCCAGATAGCCGGCCTCGGCCAGGCGCGCGCGGACATCGTCCACGGACGTGAAGTACCCGGTCGTCATGGGGCGTTCTCCTGGTCTCCCGCTCGGCCGGCGGTCGCCCGGCGCGCTCGTACGTGCTGCCGTACGTACTTGATCAGCTCCCCGGGCCGGTCCACAACGGCCGGACACGGTTTGCGGCGAACGTCACGGTCCGCCGGGCGGGGCGGCGCGGCGCGGGGCGCGGCGGGTGGTCAGCAGGAGCGCGATGTCGTCCGGGCGGTCGGTGACCAGCCGGGCCTCCTCGATGAGCAGGTCGGCGGTGCCGCCCAGGGACGGGCCGGTGCGCCGGATGGGGGTGGCGGCG
>NZ_JBJHPC010000309.1:0-8647 GCF_045257485.1 Streptomyces sp. YS-3
ACCCACCGGCCCGACCCTCCCGACCGGCTGCCAGCCGATGGACCTGGGCTCCTGGGTCGAGTACTGGATGGGCGGCAGGGTCTGCCTGCGGTTCGACTGGTACTCACGCCGGAGCTGACCCCGGTGACGGCGCCCACGTGAATGCTCGGGCCGAGTCGAGCGGAGGCCCGGCGAGGCCGAGCGAGGCCAGGTGGAGGGAAGGGAAGGGAGGGGAAGGCGTGGAGGATCTGCCCATGTCGGCGACGGAGCCCGACGGCTCCGCGGTCGTACGGGTGCTCAGCTACAACGTCCGTTCCCTGCGAGATGAAGTCCCGGCGCTGGCCCGCGTCATCCGGGCCTGCCGCCCCGACGTGGTCTGCGTCCAGGAGGCGCCGCGGTTCTTCCGCTGGCGCAAGGCCGCGGCGCGCCTGGCGAAGGCGTCGGGGCTCGTCTACGTCACGGGCGGCGCCACCGCCTCGGGCCCGATGATCCTCTCCTCGCTCCGGGCGCACGTGGAGCGCGCCGAGGACGTCCTGCTGCCCCGCACGCCCGGCCTGCACCAGCGTGGCTTCGCGACCGCCGTGCTGCGTTTCGGCCGGGCCCGGCTCGGGGTGCTCAGCTGTCACCTGAGCATCGACGACGAGGAGCGGTACGAGCAGGGACGGCTGCTCCTGGACCGGCTGGCCGCCCTGGACGTGCCGTACGCCGTCGCCGCGGGCGACCTCAACGACCGCCCCGACGGCCGCACTTTCCAGCTGCTCGCGGGGTCCCTCCAGGACGGCTGGGCGACGAAGCCGTGGGGACGGGAGCACACCACCAGGCTGGGCGACCCGCTCCAGCGCATCGACGCGGTCTTCGCCACCCATGGCGTCCAGGTGCTGGGATGCGGCGTACCGATGGGCCTGCCCGGCATCCGGGAACGGGACCTGCGGGCGGCCACGGACCACCTGCCGGTACTGGCGGCAGTACGGGTGCCCGCCGGCCCCGCCGCGTGAAGACGGGCCCGCACATGGGCGCGGGCCCGTGCATGAACGCACGGGCCCGCACCGCAGGGGGAACACCCGCCCAAGGCGGGGAAACGAGGGATCAGAAGAGGTACTTGTACATCTGCCAGCCCCCGCCGACCTTGTTACGGCCGTAGAAGTTGCCCTTGCCGTCCGCGGCGTAGGACCACAGCACGCCGGTCGTGTCGCGGGCGACCAGGTCGAGCTTGCCGTCCCCGGTCATGTCGCCGACACCGACCAGCGTGTCGTAGACCTGCCAGCCGCCGCCGAGCTTCACCCGGGTGTCGAGGGTGCCCTTGCCGGTACCGGGGTAGAGCCACAGGACGCCCGAGGAGTCGCGGGCGATGAGGTCCGCCCTGCCGTCCCCGTTCAGGTCTCCTCCGCCCGCGGCCAGCAGGTAGGACTTCCAGCCGGTGCCGATCTTCACGCGGGCCTTGAAGTTGCCCGAGCCGTTCGCCTCGTAGAGGTACAGGTCGCCCGTGGACGCCTCGCGGGCGAGCACGTCCGCGTGACCGTCACCGGTCATGTCGCCGGGGGACGTCAGCACGTCGAAGATGTTCCAGCCGCCGCCGATCTTCGCGTACGGGGTCGCCGAGGTCAGCGCCTTGCCCGCCGGCTTGTACAGGCGCAGTTCACCGCTGCTTAGGCGGACCAGGACGTCATTGGTGCCGTCGCCGTCGACGTCGTCGAAGGGAACCGCCGCCGACATGGTGTCCGCGCCCGTCCAGCCGGCGCCCGGCACCTTTCCGTCGAGCTGTCCGTCGTCGCCCTCGCGGAAGTCGGCGACACCGCCCGGTGTGACGGCCAGCAGGTCGGCGAAGTCGACGGGGCTGGCGATGTAGTCACGCCAGATGGGGGCGGACTTGACCGTGCCCTTCACATCGAAGGGGGTGGTCACCTCCTGGTCCGGGCCGCCGTCGGCGGGGACCGCGGTCAGCTTCCACGCATACCTGCCCGGGGTCAGGTCCCGGCCCGCGGAGTCCTTGCCGTCCCAGTCAAGGCGCACCACGCCGCGGGTCTCGCCGCCCGTGGCCGTGCGGACCGTGTCGCGGGTGGTGAGGTTCACCAGCGACAGGTCCCAGGAGGCCAGCGGCTTCGAGGCCCACCAACGGGCCGTGCGCGCGGCCGACTTGGCGTCCACGCCCGACGGGAAGTCCGTGTCCAGCGCGGCGACGGGAGCGGCGGCGACCCCGGACGGGGCCACCTTGGTGTCGCCCTGCGCGTCCACGTACGCCACCGTGCCGCCGAAGCGGTCCACGCTCCAGCCCAGGCCGGGCGCGGCCACGGCGGGCTTGCCCACCTGGTGGGTCCCCTTCGTGCCGTGCAGGTCGGTGACGTTCAGTACGCCGTCCTTCTGCCAGGCGACATAACCGTCACCGAGCAGGGCGCCCTCGTGGGCGGGCAGCACGGTGTTCTTGTCGGTCAGGGTGTCGTACACCCCGGACTTGTCGCGGTCGCACTCCCAGTAGACGTCCGTGCCCTGCGCCTGGAGGGACGTCGTCAGGCAGGGCGCCATGATGTCCTTGCCGGTCGCCCTGCCCGTACGGACGTCGAAGGCCCGCGACCGGCCGGGCTCGTCGCCCATCCACAGGGTGCTGCCGGAGAGGGCGAAGCTGGGGGAGGACAGACCGGTGTGGACCACCGAACCGGTGTCGAGGTCGGTGACCTGGACACGCTCGTCCTTGCGCCAGGTGGCGAGGTAGCGGCCGGACACCCGCAGCACGTCCGCCTTCACACCCAGGGTGCGCGCGGGCAGCTTCGCGCCCGCGTCGAGGACCTTCACGGTGCCGTCGGCGAGCCGGTGCACCAGGCGGCCGTCACCGGTGGCCTGGATGTCGGGCGTGCCGCCCACCGGGAACTCGGCGGCGTCCGCGCCCCGGTCGGTACGCGGCCCGGCGCTCAGCGGACCCGTGACCGACAGGTCGATCCCGCTCAGCCGGGTGTGCCCGCCGTCCTCGTCGGGGACCCGGTCCACCGTGGTCAGCCGGCCCTGCGCCACGGCGAGCGCACTGGGGACCGAGGCCAGGGACGGCGACTCGCGCACCCGGGTGGCCTCCAGCGAGGAGCCCACCGCGTACACGCCCTGGTGGCCGTCGACGACCGCGCCGATCAGCATGGTCCCGTCGGGCTTGAAGCGGGCCATCGCGGTGGCCTTCTCCAGTACGACACGCTCGGGTCCGCCGGTGAGCGGCACCGCGACGACGCGGTAGTCGAGCGAGGAGTAACGTTCCTGCCCGCCGGTGGACACGCGGCGCGCCACCAGGACGCTGTCCCCGACCGCGCCGAGCAGCTGGGCGCCGTCGTAACCGGGGATCGTGAGGTGGTCGGTGGCGGACCAGAAGTCCGAGGTCTTCCAGACCGACGCCTTGCCGTCCTTGGTCCACTGGACGAGGCGGTCACCGCCGACCTCGATCCGGCCGTTGTCGTACCCGTCCGTCGTGAGGTGGGTGGAACGGGCGACTCCGTCCCTGCCCAGCCAGCACAGCAGCGTCATCCCGGAGATCTTCTGCTGGACGAGCATGCCGTCCTTGTTGCCCGTGTAGAGCGACTCCAGCGTGCCCGAACCGCTGACGGCCTTCTCCTGGAGGGTGCCGTCCTCCCAGTACTGCACGCGCATACCGAGCGTGCCCTGGCTGACGACCACGTCACCGAAGGTCCCGGCGAACCGCTGGCCCTGCGGCAGCGGCACGGTCCGCCGCGTGCCGTCCTTCATGTTGAGCTGGACGACCGAGGAGGTGTCCTTGCCGGTGAGGACGAGTACGTCGGTGCCGGTCCCCCAGGCGGTCTCCCTGCCCTCCGGCAGGACGATCCGCTCGGTGGAACCGTCCGCATACGACGTCCAGCTGAAGCCCACCTTGGCCCAGCCGGACAGATAACCGGTCTCGCCCGCGCCGTTGATCACGGTCGCGGCGCCATCGGGCGTGCGCTCGGCGGGAATGGTCAGTTCCGTCGGTGTGTCGGCCGCGAAGGCCGGAGCCGCGGCCAACGGTGCGATCGCGCCCGCGAGTCCGAACGCCGTGACCACGGCGACCGCACTGCGTACGAGTGTGTGACGTCTCATGCTGCTACTCCCGAACGTTTACGGGGTGGCGCAGGAGCGCGACGAACCCGCGTCCCCTTTGCTCAGAGCAGCCCCCCGGCGCTCTGGACCCCCATACACACAGTCAGACACACCAGAGATCACTTCAGTTGTACGAAGTTCAACGCAATTCACGTCGGAGGGCCGGTGGCCCGGACTTTCGGGCGGCTCGGGCCACAACCGGTACGTCCCGGGAGCACCCCGGCGGGGCCCGGGCCCTGAGGCCCGGGCGCCGGACGTGCGTCGTGCACGGCTGTGCGGCGACGCGCCGATGTGTGGGGGCGCGGCGTCGCAGAAGGGCCGGCAGCACCTGCGCCGGACATCCGGGCCCCGACGTCAGCCCGGGTGTTCGTGACGGACGGCGCTACTGCGCACGCGCGGTCTGGCCTGCCTTCAGCCGTTCCGACCGTGCGAAGGGAAGGGCGGGACTGGCCACGTCCTCCTGCTCCGACTGCTCCTGATGGTCCTGCTGTTCCTGCTGCTCCTGTTGCGTCTCGTGGAGCACGGTGGTGGCGAGACGGCGCAGGGCGTCGGCGTGTTCGGTGAGAACCCGGTGGGTGTGGGAGTCGTCCGGGTCGGTGAGCAGCAGACGGGCGGCGGTGTTGATGGCCCGCAGCCGTGGCTTCTGGGCGTCCCGCTGGCAGGCGGGGAGGCACCGCCAGGCGGTGTTGGCGATCGTGACGAGCCGCCAGGTGGGGGAGGAGGTGGGTTCCGCCTCGTAGAAGCGCAGGGCGTGGCGGCTGACCAACCAGTACGACAACGCCACCGACGCACCGGTGAAGGCGTCGAACGCCAGCCACAGGTAGGCGAGCCGGCGGTGCCCGGTCAGTTCGTCGGCCAGCCATGCGAGTCCGGCGCCGCCCGCACCGAAAACAGCAAGAGCGGCCAGGGTGAAGAGCAGCACTGCTGGAAAGAGACCAATACAATTATCGCTCTCCAGGCGCGTCAGCCCTTTCCAGTGGGGGGCGAGATAGCGGGCGTACCGCACAGTTCTGGGGGCGGGCTCGATGATGGCGATACGTCTCGCCCAGCTTACAGCCATAGCAATTTCACTCCACGAGTCCTGAGGGTGCACATTCTGGACATTTGAGGGAACGAGTGGAGTGCGCGTGAGGCCCTGCCGAGAACTAGAAATAACGTTCCTGTGCCGGATGTTACACCGAATAGCGGGGCGCAATAAAGGCGCATAAAGCGGCGCGTTCAGCTTTATGCGGAGCAGGTCGGTAAATATCCCCGGCGGCCCACACCATGAAATAACGTTTCCTTAGGACGCCCAACTGTACGGTCCGTACCGAATGGACGTCCTACCCGCAGATGCACGCCTTCAAGGTCATATGACGGAATTCCCGGCCGACGGCGAGCCGCCGCGCCCCACGACGGACGGGGCCACCGAACAGCCGAGTGCGGTGGCCGGCCAGGCGCGGAGCACGCACCGCCCCCACCGGCCGGCCGCCTCGCGCCAGGACCTACTGCGAACCGTGGGACGCCGTCTGCCAGTGGTTGAGAATCCCGTCCCAGTTGTACGCGACGGTCTGCGGATCGGCCGGAACATACGGCTCGTAGTAGTCCTGCGTCCAGGCGCCGGGATGACCCGCCAGCGGCTGCGACGGCACGGCGCCGACACCGGAAAGCGTATACCGGTGGTGCTCCGAAGGCGCCTCGTCGTACCCGGGATCGTCCTCGACCGCCGTCTGGCCACGGGAACGCCGGTGGCGGCCCGACTCCCGGGCCTGCTGCTCGCTCAGCCGCCCCTCGGCGGACAACTGCTGCACACGAGTCACCAACTGCACCAGCTCCAGCCCGAACTGACTGGCCAGAACGGTCAGGTCGAGGCCCTGCTGCCAGCTGTTGACCAGCAACGCGTCCAGCGCGGCCGTCCACGGCTGCCCACCTGGCGTGGGATGGCCCTGCGCGGGCGGCCTGACAGGCGGCACCGTGTGGTCGTACGACTCCTGCACAACAGGAGGCTGCTGCTGGGCCTGATGCTGGTTCTGAGGCGGCTGCGCCTGGGGAGGCGGAGCCTGAGCGGCCTGGCCCTGCGCGGCCTGAGCCCGCCAATAGGCCGACCCCTGCGGACCCGGCCCCGCCGACGCCGCCGGGGCGTAGGCCTGTCCCGCGACCGGCGGTTCGAACGAGTCATAGGTCTCCGGGACAGCGTCGTCCTGCGGACGCGCCGGGGGGACGAGAAGCGAATCGGCGACACTCCGCGCGTTCTCCTTGCCCACCGAACGCCGGGCCTGCCGCACCTCCCGCTCCTGCAGGCCCAGCAGCCCCGCCACCACCCCGTCACTGCCCACGGTCACGGCGAACGCGGCCAGCGTCTGGCTCCGGTTGGCCTGCGCCTCATCCAGCGACACCTGCGTCTCCCGCACATGGTCGTCGCTCATACAAAAAGCCCTCGCAAGCACCGCATGCCGTTCCCACAATTGCCTCGGTTCCATACCGCACTTAACGCGTGACGCCATGTTCGGCTCCGCTCCGATTTCATCGCCACTCGATTGGCCGTCCCCAGCCGTCCATGAAGCTTGTCCCACATTCCGCACTGGCCCCCGAACGGCCCAATCCCTCCGCAGCGGAACATCGTTGAACTGAAGTGCCTCAAATCAAAACGCACCTGTTGCGACGCCTGGGAGCCTGGATGATGTACTCCGCCGGCCACGAAGGCAACGACGTCCTCCCGCCACCCGTGTACCTCGAAAACTCCGGAAAAGTTGTCAAACTGGAATACACCGGCGAACCCCTCACCACCCTGATCGCCGAACTCGACCACATCAGGGACAGCACACAGCCCCGCCGCAGATTCCGCCAAGACGTACAGGAACGCCGAACCCACGCCGGCGTCCCGGCCCAGAAGTCACGGACCACATCACCCGAATGAGGGACCGCGGCTGCGCGTCCGCCCCCACCGGGCCGACGCGCGCGCCGGTTCGCCGACACAGCCGACGACCCACCAGCGGTCCGCCAGAGGGCGCTACCGCCCCGGGCACCCAGGAGTGATCATGGCCCCGTCCACCCCGCCCCAGATCTGCATGACGCTGTCCGCCCTCGCGGCCACCGCAGCGACCCCCCGACCGTCGGGAGAGGCCCGCGACCAGCAGACGTGGCGCGTGGCCGCCGGCATCTCCCAGCAACTGAGCGCCCTCTGGCTGGCCACCAAGGCCAGCTGGCAACTCGCCTGGATCGCCCTCGGCCCGGACGACGACAACATGGCGTACATCGCGAGGAGCATCGACGGCTCCAACCAGTTCGCGGTGGTCGCGCGGGGGACGGTCGGCAACATCACCGACATCCTGGAGGACCTCGATGTCGGCACCGTGGTCCCGTTCACCGCGAGCGGCTCACCGACACCGGTCGCCGTTGCCAAGGGAGCCATGACGGCGTTCACGCAGGTCGCCACCATGGTTTCGATCCCACGGCCGCCTGGGGACGTGCTGGGCGTCGCCGTGCCGGAAGAGGCGTTCGCCTACCAGGGCGCCACACTGGCGCGGGCGCTGGCCGACCTGGTCCAGGCAGCGCCCGCCACACCACGGCCGACGGTGTACGTGACCGGCCACAGCCTGGGCGGCTCCATCGCCACCATGCTCGCCCCCTACCTGTACACGCAGGCACAGAGCTGGACCAACGTCCCGCAGTTCGCCCTCGAGACCTTCGCGGCCCCCACCGCGGGCCTGCAGAGCTTCGCGACCTACGTCAACGGACTGCCCTTCAGCAACAACCATTACGTCAACGCCTGGGACGCGGTGCCACTGGCCTGGGACAACCTGGAGGAGGTGAAGCAGGACAAGTGGTACCCGTCACCCGGCCCGGCAGGCAACATCACCGTGCACCACCTGTTCGACGTACTCAACGGACTCCCGAAGGGCAACGTCTACGTACAGCCCGGTGTGCGGCAGCAGCTGCCGTCGGACGGCAGCTACTCCACGTACGACCCGGCGCTGACCAACAGCACCGTGGCGGACTTCATGGGGCAGGTCACCTACCAGCACGCCAACAACACCTACCTCGGCCTGCTCAAGACCTCTCTCCTCTCCCCTTCCGGGCCGATGGTGTCCAGCGTCAGTCCCAGCTTCGGCAAGAGCGGAAGCACGGTCCTCATCGAAGGCAGCGGCTTCGCCCCGGGCAGCCTCCTCGACTTCGGCCCCATCCCGTGCAGGGACTTCACCATCCCCCCGGGTGGCACCTCCATCACCGCCACGGTGCCCGACGGAGTCGGCATCGCGGATGTCCGGGTCACCAATGTCCTCGGTACGTCACCCGTCGTGCCACTCGGACAGTTCGCCTACGATGGGCCGGCGCCGCTGCTGGTCACCGGCATCAACCCGACCAGCGGACGGGCGGTGTGAAGTTCGGGGGATCTGTCGCTGAGGCGTCCGGCTTCGCGTGTCGTCGGTGGAAGCCATCTATGTGCTGGTCGGCGGCCGGTTGGCTGTCTGGGTTTGGTGTCAGTGGTCCGGATGCTGCGGTGGCATGAGTCCGTATCGGCCGGTGACGTCTTCGCCGAGCCTCCTCCTGCGGGGGTCCTGTTGTCCGTGTACGCCGCACGTCCGGAGGACGGCTGGGGGGGGCATGCAGCGGAGTCGACGGG
>NZ_JBJHPC010000310.1:0-8603 GCF_045257485.1 Streptomyces sp. YS-3
GCCCCTCGGACGCCCCAGGCGCCGCCGACCGCCGCCCCGCACACAGGCCCGCAGACGGGGCCTCAGACAGGCCCTCAGACGGGTCCCCAGACCGGGCCGGTGCCGTCGTACGGCACGGGCTACGGCGCCCCGTACGACACGGCGTACGGGCCGGGCCACGGCACGGCGCAGCAGCCCTCCGTCCACGCCCCGGGCCAGGCCCCTCACGCCCAGACCCCTCACGCCCAGGCCCCCGCCCCGGCGCCGACCGCGCCGCAGAAGAAGCCCAAGCGCCGGGTCCGTACCGTCCTGATGGCGGCCACCCTGGTCCTGGCGGTCGGCGCGGGCGCCGCCGCCGCGGTCTGGCTCACCAAGAAGGACGGCGACGGCGGCCAGGCCAAGGGCGGCGGCTCCTCGTCGTCGCCCGTCGGCAAGAACCCGCCGAAGCAGTCCCCGGTCGTGGCCACGCCCTCGGACACCCCGAGCGAGGACAGTTCGGTGCCGCCCGCCAACGTCACGTACACGGTGGTCTTCCAGGACAAGCCGATCACCGTGCGTACGCCGGAGTCGCTCTCCACCACGCAGATCGACTTCGATGTGCCGGCCGTGGACCCGACGGGCAAACTCGCCTACGACAACACCGAGTTCGAGGCGCGCGACGACCGGCTGGACTTCAGGCAGGCCCTCGGCAAGGCCAACGGCACCACGCCGGAGGAGTGCCGGGACGGAGCGCTGCAGAACCCGCTGCCCAACTCCGCCTCGGCGCAGGCGCTCAACGACGACCACCTGATCAAGGCGGGCGACACCATGTGCTCGGTGACCACGAAGGGCAATCTGGCCATGTGGAAGATCACCAAGGTGACGCCGTCCACGGACAAGAACATCCCCACGTTCGAGGGCACGGTCACCCTCTGGAAAGCCACGCGCTGACAGCGGAAAGGGGGCGCTCACCTGGTGGTGGGCGCCCCCTTTCGCCGGTGAGCTGTTAGCTGTGCGTGCGCAGCAGCGTCCGCATCGTCCGCATCGCGACCGACAGGTTCGCCAGGTCGAAGGCGTCCGAGCCCTGGATCTCCTCCAGGGTGCTGCGGGCGCGGCCGAGGATCGCCGCGTTCTTCTCCTCCCAGGCCTTGAAGCGCTGCTCCGGCGACGCGACACCGTCACCGGCCGCGAGCACGTCCTGGGTGAGCCCCGCGTGCGCCGCGTACAGGTCCTCACGGATGGAGGCACGGGCCATGGACTGCCAGCGGTCGGCCCGCGGCAGCTCGATGATCCGGTCCATCAGCTGGGTGATCCGCAGCCGGTCCGCGAGGTCGTAGTACACCTCGGCGACCGCCAGCGGGTCCTTGCCGGTACGGCCCGAGATCGCCACCACGTCCAGGGAGGGGAACGCGGAGGAGAACCCGGCGACCCGGCGCGCGAGCTCGTCCGGCACCCCGGCCTCGGTGAGCTCGTCCAGGATCGACTGGTACCACTCCAGGTCCGCGCCCTTGAGCAGGTTCGCCAGCTCGCCCCAGACCTTCTCGACGCCCTCGGTGAAGTCCGTGATGGTCTCGGCGATCTGGAGCGGCTGCGGCCGGTTGTTGAGCAGCCAGCGCGTGCCGCGCTCGACGAGCCGGCGCGAGTGGAGCCGGATCCGGGTCTGGACGTCGGCGTCGACCTGGTTGTCCAGCGCCTCCACCGCGTCCCACACCGCGCTCAGACCGAAGATCTCGCGGGCCGCGGTCTGCGCCCGGACAATCTCCTCCATGGACGCGCCGGTCTCCTCCCGCAGCCGGTGCAGGAAGGTCGAACCGCCGGTGTTCACCGTGTCGTTGACCAGGACCGTGGTGACGATCTCGCGGCGCAGCGCGTGCCCGTCGATGGCCTCGGGGAACTTCTCGCGCAGCTGCTTCGGGAAGTACGCGTGCAGCAGCTTCTGCAGGTACGGGTCGTCCGGCAGATCCGTGTGGATCAGCTCGTCGGCCACCGTGATCTTGGTGTAGGCGAGCAGGACGGCGAGCTCGGGCTGGCTGAGCCCGCGCCCGTTGTTCAGCAGCTCGCGGATCTGGCGGTCGGTCGGCAGGAACTCCAGCGCCCGGTCCAGGTGGCCGTCGCGCCCGAGGCGGCGCATGAACCGCTGGTGGGCGTGGAGCAGTGAGGGCGACTGCGCGACCGCGTTGGCCAGGGCGGTGTTCTGCGCGTAGTTGTTGCGCAGCACCAGGTGGCCGACCTCGTCCGTCATCTGGGCGAGGATCTTGTTGCGCTGCTTGACGGTCATGTCGCCGTCCGTGACCAGACCGTTGAGCAGGATCTTGATGTTCACCTCGTGGTCGGAGGTGTCCACGCCCGCGCTGTTGTCGATCGCGTCGGTGTTGACCTTGCCGCCGTTGCGGTCGAACTCGATCCGGCCGAGCTGGGTCAGCCCCAGGTTGCCGCCCTCGCCGACGACCTTGACCCGAAGGTCCTCGCCGTTGACGCGGATCGCGTCGTTGGCCTTGTCACCGACGTCCGCGTTGGACTCGGCGGAGGACTTCACATACGTACCGATGCCGCCGTTCCACAGCAGGTCCACCGGCGACTTCAGGATCGCCTGCATCAGCTCGGCGGGCGTCAGCTTGGTGACACCGCCCTCGATGCCCAGGGCAGCGCGCATCTGCGCGTTGACGGGGATCGACTTGGCCGTACGCGGGTGGATGCCGCCGCCGACGGACAGCAGTTCCTTGTTGTAGTCCGCCCAGGAGCTGCGCGGCAGGTCGAAGAGCCGGCGGCGCTCGGCGTAGGAGACGGCCGCGTCCGGGCTGGGGTCGATGAAGATGTGGCGGTGGTCGAAGGCGGCGACCAGGCGGATGTGCTCGGAGAGCAGCATGCCGTTACCGAACACGTCACCGGACATGTCACCGACGCCGACGACCGTGAAGTCCTCGCTCTGGGTGTCGTGGCCGAGCTCGCGGAAGTGCCGCTTGACGGACTCCCAGGCACCGCGCGCGGTGATGCCCATGCCCTTGTGGTCGTATCCGGCGGAGCCGCCGGACGCGAAGGCGTCACCGAGCCAGAAGTCGTAGCTGATCGCCACGTCGTTGGCGATGTCCGAGAAGGTCGCGGTGCCCTTGTCGGCGGCGACCACCAGGTAGGTGTCGTCCTCGTCGTGGCGCACCACGTCGGCGGGCGGCACGACCTCGCCGGCCACCAGGTTGTCGGTGATGTCGAGCAGCGCCGAGATGAACGTCTTGTACGAGGCGATGCCCTCGGCCAGCCACGCGTCGCGGTCCACGGACGGGTCCGGGAGCTGCTTGGCGACGAAGCCGCCCTTGGCGCCGACCGGCACGATGACGGTGTTCTTCACCATCTGCGCCTTGACCAGGCCGAGGATCTCCGTACGGAAGTCCTCGCGGCGGTCGGACCAGCGCAGGCCACCGCGCGCGACCTTGCCGAAGCGCAGGTGGACGCCCTCGACGCGGGGCGAGTACACCCAGATCTCGAACGCCGGGCGGGGCGCCGGCAGGTCGGGGATCGCCTGCGGGTCGAACTTCATCGAGACGTACGCGTGGGGCTCGCCCTGGGCGTTCTTCTGGAAGTAGTTCGTGCGGAGCGTCGCCTTGATGACGGTGAGGAAGGAGCGCAGGATGCGGTCCTCGTCGAGCGAGGCGACCTGGTCGAGCGCCCCGTCCAGCTCTTCGAGCAGTCCGTCGATGAGCTCGGTGCCCGCGCTCTGGCGGCCCGGAGACATCCGCGCCTCGAAGAGCGAGACCAGCAGCCGGGTGGTGTGGACGTTGTCGCGGAGGGTGTCCTCCATGTAGTCCTGGCTGAAGGTCGAACCGGCCTGGCGCAGGTACTTGGCGTAGGCGCGCAGCACCATCGCCTGGCGCCAGTTGAGCCCGGCGCGCAGCACCAGCGAGTTGAAGCCGTCGTTCTCGGCGGCGCCGGTCCAGGTGGCGGCGAAGGCCTCCTGGAAGCGCTCGCGGGCGTCGTCCGCGAGGTAGTCGCCGGTGCCGATGATCTTCTTGGGCAGACGCAGACCGAAGTCGTAGATCCACGCGTGCGTACGGTCGGCGCACCGCAGCTCGTAGGGGCGCTCGTCGGTGACCTCCACGCCCAGGCGCTGGAGGACCGGCAGCACCGCGGAGAGCGAGACCTGCTCACCGATGCGGTAGATCTTGAACCGGCGCTCGCCGGGGACCGCGCCCACCGGCTCGTACAGCGAGAGCGCGAAGTCCCTGCGGCCGTGGGTGAGCTGCTCCAGGTGGACCAGGTCGGCCACCGCCGCGCGCGGCGAGTGGTCCGCCTTGTAGCCCTCGGGGAAGGCGTGGCCGTAGCGGCGCAGCAGCTCGGCGGCGCGCTCCTCGCCGCACTCGGCGTTCAGCGCGTCGGAGAAGCCGTCGGCCCAGGAGCGGGCGGCGTCCACCAGCCGGGCCTCGATGCGCTCGGTGTCGGCGTCGGTGAGGTCGGGCAGCTCGGTTCCGGCCGGCACCCGCACCACGAAGTGGAGCCGGGACAGGATCGACTCGGTGTTCCAGGCGGTGAAGTCGACGCTGGTGCCGCCGAGCTCCTCCTTCAGGATGTCGATGAGCCGCAGCCGCACGCCCGTGGTGTAGCGGTCGCGGGGCAGGTAGATCAGCGCCGAGTAGTAGCGCCCGTACTCGTCCTGGCGCAGGTAGAGGCGGAGCCGGCGCCGCTCCTGGAGGTAGAGCACCGAGGTGACGATGGAGCGCAGCTGGTCGGCCGGGGTCTGGAACAGCTCGTCGCGCGGGTAGGTCTCCAGGATCTGGAGCAGGTCGCGGCCGTCGTGGCTGTTGGGCGAGAACCCGGCGCCGCGCAGCACCTCGGCGACCTTGCGGCGCACCACGGGGACGCGGCGGACCGACTCGGTGTACGCGGCGGAGGAGAACAGGCCGAGGAAGCGGCGCTCGCCGACCACGTTGCCGTTGTCGTCGAACTTCTTCACGCCGACGTAGTCGAGGTAGGAGGGGCGGTGCACGGTGGCCCGGCTGTTGGCCTTGGTGAGCACCAGGAGCTTGTGCTCGCGGGCCTTGGCGCGCGCGTCGGCGGGCAGCCGCTCGAAGGACGGGCTGACCGGGTGGCTGTCGTCGCCGCCGTGCTGCGGGTCGGAGCGCAGGATGCCGAGGCCGGTGCCGGGCACGGCCGCCAGCGAGTCGTCCTCGCGCAGCTCGTACTCGCGGTAGCCGAGGAAGGTGAAGTGGTCGTCGGAGAGCCAGCGCAGCAGCTCCCGGGCCTCGTCCACCTCCTCGTCGCGCAGGTCGCCCGCCTTGGGCTCCTTGGGGAGCTCGTCGGCGATGCGCAGCGAGGCGTCGCGCATCTTCTCCCAGTCCTCGACGGCCTCGCGGACGTCGGAGAGCACCCGCAGCAGGTCGGCGGTGATCTGCTTCAGGTCGGCGCGGTCGGTCTCCCGGTCGATCTCGACGTGGATCCAGGACTCGACGAGCGCGTCGTGCGGCAGACCGCCGGCCTGCGCGGGGGTGTCCAGGACCTCGATGAGCTTGCCGGTGACGTCGCGGCGGACCACCACCTGCGGATGGATCACGACATGGATGCCGCGGTTCTGGCGGGAGAGCTCGTTGGTGACCGAGTCCACCAGGAAGGGCATGTCGTCGGTCACGACCTCCACGACCGAGTGGCTGCACGTCCAGCCGTTCTCCTCGACCGTCGGGGTGTGCACCCGCACGCTCGCCGTGCCCTGGGGGCGATTTTCGGCCAACCTGTAGTGCGACAGGGCTGCACCGAAGACGTCGACCGGGTCGCGGTCGGCCAGGTCCTCGGGAGCGGTGTGCAGGTAGTAGCGCTGGAGGTACCCGAGGACGGCGTCCCGGGCAGGACCTTCCTCCCCCGCGGCCCCGGTGATGGCTGCCCGGTCCTGGGGGGCGCCCCCCAGACCGCCGGGGCCCCCCACCGGGCTGTTCTCAGCTACCCGGGCGGCCCGTGCGAGCAGCTCGGCCTTGGCTTCGTCCAGCTTGGTCTGCATGTCCTCTGGCTCCTGTCGCGCGCCATTGCGTGACGTAGGTAGAAGCGGCACAACGCCACGACGCGGGGTGTCCGGTCATAGTCGACGTTAGGCCGCGATGAGAGATGCCCGGGTCGTTATTGGCCATTTTCGGCGAAGGGCCCGGGATACGGGAATCAGCGAGGGCCCGGGCACTGTGGCACTCCGGGCGCAGGGCAGGGGCGGCAGTGCCCCTGCGGGATATCGCGCTGATCACGGGTCAAGGCTATCGCCCCGCCCCCCCGAACCGTCATGAGCCGTATGTGTACAAAAGCAGGGCCCGAAGTTTGACACTCTGGACAGCGACGCGGACCGTCCTGACGCCCTCTTGGCAAACCGGCCGGGCCGGGGCACGTTTGCCCCGTACGCGCGGCACGCCTCGTGGCACCGCGCGACGCACCGCGCACAGCCCGAGGCACAGCGGGACGAAGCGCCCCGCGCACCCTGTACGAGCCAGGCACGCACGGTCGACTCCGGGAGCACCGATGGCAGCCAAGATCCTGATCGTGACCGGCGACGCGGCGGAGTCGCTGGAGGTCCTCTACCCCTACCAGCGGCTGCGCGAGGAGGGCTACGACGTCCACATCGCCGCCCCCGCCCGCAAGAAGCTCCAGTTCGTCATCCACGACTTCGAGCCGGGCTTCGACACCTACACCGAGAAGCCGGGTTACACCTGGCCGGCCGACCTGGCGTTCTCGGAGGTCGACCCCGGCCAGTACGCCGCTCTGGTGATCCCGGGCGGCCGGGCGCCGGAGTACCTGCGCAACGACCCCGAGCTGCGCAAGCTCCTCAAGGCCTTCTTCGACACGGACAAGCCGGTCGCCCAGATCTGTCATGGCCCCCTCCTGACCGCGGCGGTCGGCGGCCTCAGTGGCCGCCGGGTCACCGCGTACCCCGCCCTCGAACTCGACATGCAGGCCGCCGGGGCCAGCTTCCGCGACACGGAAACCGTCGTCGACGGCACCCTGGTCTCCGCCCGCGCCTGGCCGGATCACTCCACCTGGATGCGGGAGTTCCTCACGGTGCTGCGGGCGAAGGCGCCGGTGACGTAGGCGGCGGGCGCGGGCCGACGGGGCGCGGGCCGGCTCCGGGCACGCCTGGGCGCCCCCTGAGGCCGTGCGCGGCGTCTACAGGCGTCCCATACCGGCGGGGCCGCCCCCGGGGCCCGCCGTGTACGTACGAAGGGGCCTCAGCCCGCCAGCGCCTCCGCCGTCCGAACCGCTTCCGCCAGGGTGTCCACCACCGGGACGCCCGCCAGCGCGAGGCTGGCGCGGCTGTGCGAGCCGCCGGTGTACAGCACGGCACGCGCGCCCACGTGAGCAGCCGCCACGGCGTCGTCCACCGCGTCCCCGATCACCACGATCCGGTCCGGGGATATACCCTCGCCCGCCTCGCGCAGCAAGGTCAGATGCCGCACCATGTGCTCGGCCTTGCTGCCGTGCGAGGGGCCGGTGCGTCCGTCCACCCGCAGGAAGTGCTCGGTGATGCCGTGCCGCCGCACGATCGGCACCAGGTGCTCGTGCGGGGCCATCGACAGCAGTGACTGGCTGAGCCCGGCCGCCTGCCGCGCGGCGAGCAGCTCGGCCGCACCCGTGGTGAGCGCGCAGGCGTCCGCCCGCAGCCAGTAGTGCTTGTGGAACGCCTCGTCCATCACGAGCCACTCCGCGTCGGTCGGCAGGCGCCCCATCAGCCGCTCGTAGAAGCGGGGTATCGGCACGCAGTACAGCTCGCGGTAGCGCTCCAGCGTGATCGGCGCGAGGCCGAGCTCCGCGAAGGCGGCGTTGGTCGCCTCGATGACCGCCGCGATGTCGTCGAGCAGTGTGCCGTTCCAGTCCCAGACCAGATGCGTCGTGCGCTTCCCCATGCCAGAAACGGTACCCACCCCCACTGACAACGGATCCGCCCGAGCCCATGCGAGAGGTGAAAGCGCAGGTCAGCCGGATCGTCAGCCGATGAGGTTGGGAATCTCCTGCACCCCGAACCACAGCAGCTCGTGGTCCTCGGCACCGTCGACTGTGAACTGGGCGTCGTCGTCGCCCTGGTCCGCCGCGCCCAGCGCGTCGGCCGCCGCGGCGACATCGGTGACCGCGTCGTCCGCGTCCACGTGCACCGCCGCCGCCTTGGCCAGCGGCACCGGCCCCGCGATCCGCACCTCGCCCAGCGCGCTCGCCTCCAGGCCGCGGTCCGGATCGGCCGAGGCGGCTCCGTCGGGTACGTCCACGGCGACCACGACCCGGCGCCTCGGGGCACTCGGGTCCACGGCGAGCAGCCGCAGCGACGCCGCCGCGGCCCGGCTCAGCGCCGCGTACTCCAGCTCCTCGATGTCGTCCGAGACGTACCACTCGCGCAGACCGGGCGTGACGGCGTAGGCGGTCAGCGGGCCGGGCCCGAGCTCTCCCGCGGTGTGCGCCGTCGCGAGACCGGGGAGGGTCAGGGGGAGGTACACGCGCATGGCAGGCCGCTCTTTTCTGGTCGGAAGACGCCCTCAGGATACGTGGGGGAGTCCCCCTTCGGGTTGCCCGCACGGCGTCGGCGGCCTCGTGGTGCGGCGTGCCGGATTCCGTGGCGCCACCGGCCCCGCCGGGCCCCGTATCACCCGGATAGGTGAATCTCCCGGGCCGCGCCGCACCCCTCCCGCCGCCCTTGCGAC
>NZ_JBJHPC010000032.1:0-26870 GCF_045257485.1 Streptomyces sp. YS-3
GGGGGAGGCGGCGTCGCCGCGTCCGCGCTCGGCGCCGCGTTCTGCGTGTACCAGGCCGGCGGGGTGTAGTCGATGGTGAACTCACCCGTGGGCTCGGGATCGGCGTCGGACCGATTCTCGTCGCGCGCGTTCCCGCCGGTGCGGAACTGGTCCTGATCGCTGTTCACCGGATTCCTTTCGTTCGCAGGCCGTCCCAGCCTAATCGCCGACAACACCGCACCGGCAGGCCCGGCCGCCCCTCACCGACTGTCCCGTCCATCTGTCCCGTCCATCACGGCGTGCCCATGGGGCTGCCGTCAAGTGACAGGGGGACGGCGTCGTGTGGCCGGAGCGTGAACGAACCGTTCACGCACCCGCTCAGGACCGGTCGTACCTGCTCGTGTTCCCTACGTTCTTGTGGCGGCACGCGCGCGGCGCGGACCGCTCAGTCCATCCGCCGGGCGGAGCCGAGCAGTCCGGTCTCCGCGTCCGTGGCCTGGGTCATCACGAACTGGCGGTCGCGGGCGCCGCACCACAGGGTGACCCCGTCCGCCAGCGTGGACAGCGCCTCCGTCTCGGCCTGCGCGAGATGCATGATCCGTCCGATCTGCGCGGCCTCGTCCGGCGAGACCCGCTGCACACCGACCAGATCCGACTTCTCCAGCAGCCGGGGCGCCACGGGGCTCAGATACGGCAGCAGGGTCAGCACCGACTGCCACGGTCCCGAGACCACGCGCCCGCGCGGGGGTCGCATCCCGCAGTCGCGGATGACCACGACCGGCGATCCGGCGGACGCGCCCTGCGGCGGCACCCGGCCCACGTCGTGCAGCGCGATGCACTGCTGGCCGCCGCCGGCCGCCTGGGCGAGCGCCGTCCAGGCGGGGGCCCGGCCCGTTTCCACGGTCACGCGCGCGCCGGTGGCCGCCGCCCGCAGCGCGAGCACCTGCGCGGTCCAGAGCCCGCCGATCAGCGTCACGTCGTACGCCGTCGGGCGGTTGATGCCGAGGACCGACGGGCGTCCCGACGCGTCCACGCCTATCACCATGCCGTCGTCGCCGACGGGCAGCGCCAGCACCTCCACCATGTCGGCGGAGAGCGCGTGCCGGTCGCGGCGCGGACCGAGGAGTCCGAAGCCCATCCGGGCGCGCCCCCTGCGGACCTCCGGAGAGGCGGGCGCGGGCTGGGCGGTGGAAGGAGAGACAGAGGACGTGGTCATCAGCGCGCACCCCCGAGCGGCAGTGTGGCCAGCATGCCGGGCAGCTGTTCGCGGTCCAGGCGCACCAGGCCGGTCTTCACTCCGCGCGCGGTGCGCTCCAGCTCCCGGCGGGCGGTGACCAGTTCCTCGTCGCTGCGGCCGGTTATCCGGACGTGTCCGGTGAGCGTGATCTCCTGGCGGTCGCCGGCGGCCAGCGTCAGGCTGAAGGTGGTGGCGAGCGCGGGCAGCGAGGTCAGCAGGGCGACGAGCTGCGGCATCGAGGCGCCGGCGCCGCCCAGTTGGGGCCAGCGGCCCACCCAGTACGTCGTGTGGCGGCGGTCGTCGCAGCGCCAGGTCCTGGCCGTCTCCTGGGTGCGCCGCCCCGGCGTGCCCGCGCGGCCCGCCTGGGTGATCGCCATCGGGTTGGCGCAGGTCGACGTGGCGATGGCGCCGGTCAGCTCCTGCTCGGTGAGGACCGTCGCGCGGAACCCGGCGCCGGTGAGCCGGCTCGCCAGCTGGTCCGCCACCCGCACCAGGCACTTCTGGGCGCCGGTCAGACCGCCGCCGCGCGCCGCCACCGCCTCCGCGCACAGCTCGGGGTCGAGCTTGAGCGCGATCCAGGTGATGCGCACCGCGGGCGAACCCGTCTGGGCCTGAAGGGGGGCGTAGTTGCGCGCGGCCACCGACTGCTGCGGCAGGTGCGGGGCGGGCGCGGGCTGGGTGTGCTGGACGATCTGCGCGGACTCCAGCCGGATGCCGTCGACGTCCAGGGCGTCCCGTACGAGAGCGACCGGCAGCGGGCGGGTGCCGCGCTCGGGGCGCAGCGCCGTGGCGTCCATCTCGACCTGGAGCACGGCGGTGAGGAAGGTGCCGTCCCCGACCATGCCGACGGGGCGGCGGTCGCGGTCACCGAACGTGTACGTCCGCAGGGCCGGGTCGCACTCCACCGCCGGGGCGAAGCCCGGTTCGGTGCCCGCCGGGACCGGCAGGCTCGCCGCCCTGCGCGTACGCGCGCGCAGCGCGAGGGCCGTGCCCAGCCACTCGGGCAGCGAGCGGCGGTGGCGGCGGACGACCGCGAGGAGCACCAGCAGCGCGGCGACCACACCGGCGGGCACCAGCATCAGGGTGCCGATCACCCAGGCGACGAGCAGCAGGGCGGCGGCGAGCTCCACCAGGACGAGTTGTTGCAGTCGGAACGACCCGAAGTGTCCGGGCCGGGCCTTGAGGCGGGGTGCGGAGGCTCCCGGCGCGGGGGCCGACGGACCGGCGGCGGCAGGCCGCACACGCGTCGCGGACGCCATCACTCCACCACCCCCCAATCGTGCGCAAGCACCCAAAACATCCGGATTCCCCCAGCTCGGCAAGGGGTCTTGTCGGCGGCTTCACCCTACCCGCCCCACAGGCACCCTCGGTCAACAGGCATAGTAGGGGGCCGGTCTGACAATCGAGGCCCGGGGACCGCAGGACCAGGTCCGATCAGGGGGCCGCGCGGGGAGAGACAGAGGCGCATGGCATCACGGCGGGACGAGCTCAACGCGTACACCTTTGCGAAGAAGCGCACGGTGGCGGCGTTTCTGCAACCGTCTCCCACGGGCACGGAGGAGGGCGCCCCGCGCCCGCTCAAGGCCGTCGTGCCGAGTGTGATCGTGGCCGCGCTCTGCCTGGCCGGCTTCGGGGCCTGGGGAATGTTTAAGCCCAAGGCGCCGCAGGGCTGGGACACCCCCGGTACCAAGGTGATCGTCGGCAAGCAGTCGACCACCCGTTACGTCGTGCTCTCCACCGGCAAGGGCAAGGACAAGAAGGTCCTGCTCCACCCGGTGCTCAACCTGGCCTCCGCCCGACTGCTGCTCGATCCCGCGAAGTTCGACGTCATCCAGGTCAGCGACGACATCCTGGACTCGGGCAAGCTCGCGCGCGGCCCGATCCTCGGCATCCCGTACGCCCCGGACCGGCTGCCCGCCGCGAGCGAGGCCGGCAAGGCCAAGCGCTGGGCGGTCTGCGAGCAGCCGGGCGGCGGCAAGGACTCGGTCCAGAAGGCCGCGTTCGTCTTCGCCGACCGTGACTTCAAGCTGACCGACGACAAGCGCCGGCTCACCGGCGGCCAGGTGATGTACGTCCAGGGCCAGAAGAACCAGGCCCGTTACGTGGTCGACGCCAAGGGCACCAAGTACCTGGTCAAGGGTGCTCCCGGCGATCTGCTCGCGCGGACGCTGTTCGGCGCCGACGAGAAGCCGCAGCAGGTCACGGACGACTGGCTGGCCACCCTCCGCGACGGCACCCCGATCGATTTCCCGACGATCCCCGGCACCGTCGGGGCCCCGGCCGGCACCGGCGGCGGGCTCTCGCCGCAGCAGGACAAGGTCGGGATGGTGCTGAGCGCCCCGACCGGCGCGGGCCGCCAGCAGTACGTGGTGCTCCAGGGCAAGGTCCAGCCCGTCTCCGACTTCACGGCCTGGCTGGTGCTCAACTCCCCGCAGACGACGCGGCTCGGCATGCGCGGCGACGTCAGCAAGGTGAACGCGGGCGACATCACGCCGACGCCCGAGTACTTCGGCGCCACCAACAACTGGCCCGAGAAGAGCGCCAAGCAGGTCAACGCGGGCAGCGCGGGGGCGGGCGCCCGTAACACCGTGTGCAGCGTGCTGCGCAAGGTCGACGACAAGGGCAACACCACGCTGTCCACCTGGGCGGGCACCGAGTACCCGGCGGCCATCACCGCGGGCGGCACCAGCACGTACGTCACCCCCGGTACGGGCCTGCTCTACACCCAGGTGCAGGGCCGCCAGACGCGCCCCGACGGTTCGCTCTTCCTGGTGACCGACACCGGACTGCGGTACGCCGTGCAGGCCAACGGCGACAGCGACGCGGCCCGTTCGGACATCGGCGCCGGCGATCAGCAGAAGCCGGACGACGGCCGCCCCGAGCCGAGCCAGGCGCAGCAGCGCCTCGGATACGAGAAGGTCACCCCGGCCCTGGTGCCCATCAACTGGTCGGAGTTCCTGTCCAAGGGCCCGCGGCTCGACACCAACAGCGCCCGCCAGCCCCAGGGCTCGTAGGGAAGGACTGACCTGTCGTGTCGATGCTGAAGCCATACAGGAAACCGGTGCTGGTGGGCGCGGCSACGGCCGTSGCCGCGCTGACGCTCGCGCCCTCGGCGCACGCGTCCCCGGCGTACGCCCCGGCGGCTCCGGCAGCCCCGGCCGCCCCCTCCGCCCTCGGACTCGACGGCAGCGGCGAGTGCACCTTCCCCATGAAGCAGCAGATCGAGGGCCGCCCCTGGTCGCTCCAGCGGGTGCTCTTCGACGAGCTGTGGCAGGACACCAAGGGCAAGGGCGTACGGGTGGCGGTCATCGACACCGGTGTCGACATCGCCAACCCGCAGCTCAAGCCGGCGGTCGACGCCAAGAGCGGCGCCGACTACCTCAAGCCCGAGAAGGACGGCAACGGCGAGCAGAACGACAAGCGCGGCAAGACCGGCGGCACGGTCGACGAGGTCGGCCACGGCACCAAGGTCGCGGGCATCATCGCCGCGCGCCCCCGCGCGGGCACCGGCTTCGTGGGCCTGGCGCCCGAGGCCACGATCATCCCGATCCGCCAGAACGACGAGAAGAACAGCGGCAAGACGGACACCATGGCGAAGGCGATCGACCACGCCATCGACCAGCACGCCGACGTGATCAACATCTCCCAGGACACCACCGAGCCGCAGGGCCCCAACTCCGATCTCGCCAAGGCCGTGCGGCGCGCCCTCGACAAGCAGATCGTGGTGGTCGCCTCGGCGGGCAACGACGGCATGGACGGCAAGCTCAAGGAGACCTACCCGGCGGCCTTCCCCGGCGTACTGGCGGTCGCGTCCTCGGACCGCAACAACGAGCGCGCGGTGTTCTCGCAGCCGGGTACGTTCGTCGGGGTCGCGGCGCCGGGCGTCGACATCGTCTCGACCGTGCCGGGCAACGGCCAGTGCTCCGACAACGGGACGAGCTTCTCGGCCCCGTACGTCGCCGGGGTCGCCGCGCTGCTGCGCGCCAAGTACCCGTACGCGAAGACCAGGTGGACGGCCGCGCAGATCATCGCGCGGATCGAGCAGACGGCGGAGCGGTCCGTCAACGGGCACGACAACTTCGTCGGCTGGGGCGTGGTCGACCCGGTCCGCGCGGTGACCGACGACTCGCCGCCCGAGGAGGCCGCGCACCCGGACCCGGGGCCGCCCAGGGCCCAGGCCCCGAACGTGACCGCGCTGGCCCTCTCGGAGACGCCCCAGGAGCGCAACGAGCGGTACGCCACCTACGCGTTGGGCATCGGCGCGCTGCTGGTGGCGGTGGTCGCGGGCACGGCCACGGTGATCCGGGACTCCCGCCGACGGGCCGCGCGCGGACTGAACGGGTCGACCGGACCAGCTGGACCGACCGGATCGACCGGATCAACGGCGTGAACGGGCCGCTGGAGAGGTTCTGAGAGAACTGAGAGGTTTTCGGGACGAGTCTGCGACATCTTTGAGTACGGATACTCATTCGGCTCCACATCCGAAGTGACTAGAGTGATCACATGCTTCGCGTGCTTCACGAGTGTGACGAGCGAGTTCGACGGAGCGACTGAGGTTTTGCGGTACCGGTGGCAGAGCGGTGCCGGCGGGGAATTCACGGGGAGGAACAGTGGCCGAGCCGAACGGTGGCGGCAGCGGCGGCAAGCCGGACCTCGGAGTCGACGGGGTTAGCCTCGCCGACTTCAAGGGCCGCATGGAGGAACTGCTGCGCAGCCTGGAGAAGTCCCCGGCGCGCCACACCAAGATCGCCGACCAGCGGGTGCAGCCGGAGGCGTACGGCAAGGGCTTCGCGGCGGCGGACGAGCTGCACAAGGCGTACGACAAGGTCCGTACGAACCTGGAGCGGCTCACCAAGATCTTCGGTGACCAGATCGAGGGCATGGGCATCGCGGTGCACATCGCGGACAAGGGCTACGGCGGCATCGACGTGGACGAGGCCCACCGGTACCAGGCCATCCGTAAGGAGACGGAGAAGTACTACGAGTCTCCGGCGGCCGACGGCGGTACGAAGCCGGGCGCTGACCAGGGCGGTAACGCCGGCAGCGCCGACAAGGGTGGCCAGGGTGGTCACGGGAACGACGCCGACTCCGGCGGCCTGAAGTAAGGGGGGCATGACGATGGCTACGGACGAATTCGAGGGCATGTCCCTGGAGGCCCTCCACGCGATGCTCGCGTCGGCGAAGCCGACCGAGCTGACCGGTGCGGCCGAGGCGCTGGCCGCCGCGGCGCCCGACATCGCGGACATCGCTCGGGACCTGCGCTACTACATGGAGCAGGTCAAGTGGCACGGCGCCGGTGGCGACGCGTTCCGCGAGTGGGGCCGCGGGATGGTGTCGCAGACGCTGGTGCTGAGCGAGTACGCCGGTGTCGTCGGCGAGGAGATGGCCCGCGCGGGCCAGGCCCTGACGGAGGCGAAGGCGGCGCTCCCGCCCGCGGACGGCATGTGCTACGCCGACCCCGAGAAGGAGAAGGCGCGGCTGAAGGCGCTGGGGCCGAAGACGAACGAGGCGATCAACCAGCTGAACCGGCTGTCGTCGTACTACGACGCGTCACGGGACCGGATCTCGGCGCAGCCTGAGCCCAAGTTCGCGCCGTTGCCGGGTGGGCCGGGTACGGATTCCCTGGACGAGCGACGCTACAGCGGGTCCGGTTCCGGCTCCGCCAGTGGCTCCACTGGCGGTGCCGGCGGCCACACCACTGCGGCGGTCACGGGTACGCACGGGTCCAGCACGGCGGGCACGACGAATTCCCCGTCACACACCTCGGTCGCCTCCACCTTCACCCCGCACGAGTCTCCGTCGCGTACGGCCATCGACTCCGTGACGATGACTCCGCCTCCGGAGACCACGGCGCGGCCGACCGTACCCACGGGCCCCGTGCCTGTGCAGGCGCAGCCGCCCGTCCTCACCCCGCCTCCGGTGATGCCCGGCCCGCTCGGCAAGATCGGTACGCAGCCGACACCCGGCGTGACCCGCGTCGGTGTCCCCGGCGAAGGCCCCGCAGGCGGCCGAGCGGTGGGCAATCCGCGCGGTCCGGGCATCGCTCGTCCGAGTGGTCTTCCGGGCACCACGCGCGGTATCACCGCCGAGGGCATCACCGGCGGGCGTCCCATCCCGACGACCGGCCGTGGCTCGACGCCCCGGCTCCCGATGGGCACGGTCGTGGGCGAGGAGCGCGCCGGTACCGGCATGGGCCGTGGGCCCATGGGCGGCGGCATGGGGCACGGCCCCGGCGGCGCGCCGCGTGGCGCCACCGGCATGGGCGGTCGCAGGCTGGCCTCCGAGCCGGGTGGAACTGTCGGGGCTCCGCGTGCGTCTCTCGGCGGGCGTGGTGAATTCACCCCCGGCGGTACGGGGTTGGTGAACGGCAACAAGCGAGGCACGGACCGACGTCGTTCCACTTCTTCCGAGGCCCCCGACTACCTGGTCGAGGACGAGGAGACGTGGGCGATGGACCACCGCAAGGTCGTCCCGCCGGTCGTCGACTGACGTACGCAAACCATCGCCGCTCAAGGAGTCCGCAGTCCCATGTTCAGCTCAGCCCGCGCAGTGCGCAGCCGCTCGGCACTTCTCGGTGCCGCGCTGGCTGCCGCGCTGGCCTGCTCCGTCGGCACCGCGCCGACGGCGCTGGCCGACGACATGCGGTCCAAGCAGTGGTACCTGGACGCGATGGACGCGGAGGCCGTCTGGAAGGTCGGCACCGGCAAGGGTGTCACGGTCGCGGTGATCGACACCGGTGTCCGTTCCGAGCCGGAGCTGACCGGCCGGGTGCTTGGCGGCCGCGATTTCACCGGATCCGGTGATGGCCGCAAGGACTCCAGCGGACATGGGACGAGCATGGCGGTGCTCATCGTCGGCAGTGGAGCTGATGGCGGGATCAAGGGACTGGCACCGGACGCGAAGGTCCTGCCTGTCAGATCCGTTGTGACGGACCATGACTTCGCCGGGACGGCCAGCACAGCCAAAGCGATTCGTTACGCGGCTGAGTCGGACGCCCGCATCATCAGCATTTCGCTGGGAAGCGACTCGCCCAGTGAGGGCGAGAAGCAGGAGCTGGCCTCGGCCGTCACCTACGCACTGGGCAAGGGAAAGCTGATCTTCGCCGCCGCGGGCAACAGCGGCGACAAGGGCAACCTCGTCGAGTACCCGGGTGCCACCCCCGGGGTCGTGGCGGTGGGAGCGGTCGGTACGGACGGGAAGGTGGCCAAGTTCTCCAGCACCGGCAGCCATGTCGCGCTCGCCGCGCCGGGGGACAAGATTCCGTCCCACTGCAGTGACGGCAACGGCTACTGCGAAACCAACGGCACCAGCCAAGCCACCGCCCTAACCTCCGCCACAGCCGCCCTCATCTGGTCCGCCCACCCCGACTGGACCGGCAACCAGGTGCTGCGCGTGATGATGGAGACCGCCGGGCACAACGGCAAGGTGCCGAGCCAGTACATCGGGTACGGCACCGTCCGCCCCGCCCAGGTCCTCCTCAAGGGCAACGGCAACCCGGGCCCCGCCGACGTCAACCCGCTGCTCGCCGCCCGAGGCGCCGGCGCCGGCGCCGGCACACCCACGACTTCCCCCTCTCCCGCAGACACAGCAGACAAGGGGGCAGGCAGTGGCGACAAGGAGAAGCCGCAGGCCGGCAAGGCCGCGGGAGCGGCGTCCGGCGAGGACTCCGCGCCCTGGACCGTCATCGCCATCATCGCCGCGGCCGTCGTCCTCATCGGCGGCGCCGTCGCGGCGGTACGTGTACGCAACAAGCGAGCGTGAACACTCGCTCGGACACTCACGAGAGGGAAGAGAATGAGCACCAATCCCGGTGGTCAGAGCATTGGCTACGAGGCCGTCACCAAGGCCAAGACCGCCATCGAAGAGACCGCCCACGACATGAGCCAGCAGATCCGTGTGCTGGCCGACGCGATCGCCACGGTCAGTGCGGGCTGGAGCGGTGCCGGTGCCGACCAGTTCAAGATCGCCCAGGACACGCTGAACACGCGTCATGACGACATCCGCCGCAAGCTGGACGTCCTCTACAACGCCGTGGTCGGTACGAAGAACCTCAACCAGCAGAACGACGAAGAGGTCGACGCCGCGTTCCGGGCGATCAACGCCCAGGGGGGTGCCGCCAGCGGTGGCGTGCCCAACACCTCGGGCATCAACGGCCTCTAGGCAGTACCGCCGGGCGGCCCGCGGGTGCCCCGGCGTACGCACGCACCCCCACCACACTTCAGACTTCACGAGGAGCAGACATGGGTGACTTGGGTCCCGACCTCAAGATTCGGTATGAGAGCGTCCAGGCGATCGCGGACAGCATCCGCGCCATCTCCAAGCGCATTATGGACGACCTCGGCCGGATGGAATCGGCCGTCAACGTCGTCGCCAGCACCTGGGACGGCGAGGCGCACGGTCAGTACCTGAAGGTCCAGAAGGACTACCGGCGCGACGCGCACGACATCCAGCAGACGCTGGAGAAGATCGCCAAGACGATCGAGCACGGCAAGACCAGCTACCACCAGACCGACGTCAAGGCGTCGCGGCTGTTCACCGAGGCCTACTGATCGCAGCGGTCAGGCGCAGTAAAGGGGGTCACGCCCGTCGGGCGTGACCCCCTTTCGTCTGCGCCCCGCGCGCTCAGCGCAGGTCGAACTCGCCGTCCCGCGCGCCCAGGACGAACGCCGTCCACTCCGCCTCGGTGTACCGCAGCACGGTGTCCGGGTCGAGTGACGACCGCATCGCGACCGCCCCGCCGGGCAGATGGGCGATCTCCACGCGCTCCGTCTCGTTCTCGGTGCCGGGCGCGCTCACCCACTCCGCGCCCGAGATGTCCAGGGCGTACAGCTCGTCCTTCTCGCGTTCGCTGCCCATGTCGCACGTTCCCTTCGAAGTTCAGTGCCGCCCAGGGTAGTTGGAGCGGGCGGTTCGCACCGCCCGTTCCTCCCTTCTGTCACCCCCGGCCCGTCACTGCTCCGGGAGCCAGCCCAGCTGCACCAGCGGGGTGCCGCGCTTGCGCGAGACGAAGTAGCCGCGGCCCTGCGGCATCGGGCGGGGGCGGACGTTGCCGAGGACGTCGCCCTCGTTCGGGTCGCCGGACAGGACCACGCCCTGCGCGCCGAGCTCCTTGATGCGCTGCATGAACGTCTCGTACATCGACCGGGACGCGCCCGCCGAGCTGCGGGCGATGATGAAGCGCACGCCCACGTCACGCGAGAACGGCAGGTTCTCCACCATCACCGACAGCGGGTTGCCCGCGTTCGTCGAGACCAGTTCGTAGTCGTCGACGATGATGAAGACCTGCGGGCCGGTCCACCAGGACCGGTCGCGCAGCTGCTGCGGGGTGACGTCCGGCGGCGGCTGGCGGCGCACCATGAGGTCCGCCAGCGCGTTCATGTGCATCTCCAGCGCGCTGGAGAGCGGCGCGTACTCCAGGAGATGGGTGTCCGGGATCGCGTCCAGGAGCGAGCGGCGGTAGTCGCCGACGACGATCTTGGCCTCGTCCGGCGAGTACCGCTCGGAGATCTTCTGGGCGAGGTGGCGCAGCAGCGCCGTCTTGCCCGACTCGCTCTCACCGAAGACCAGGAAGAACGGGTCGGTCTCGAAGTCGACGAACACCGGCTCCAGATTGGTCTCGTCGATGCCGATCGCCACGCCGTGCTGCGGGTACTCGAAGCCCTTGGGCAGTTGGTCGGCCGGCAGCCGGCGGGGGAGCAGGCGGACGGTCGGGGCCGCCGGGCCCTGCCAGGCCTCCTTGGCCGTCCGTACGAACGTCTCGGTCGCCTCGGAGAGCGTCTCGGGGTCGCAGGAGCCGTCCATGCGCGGCAGCGCCGACATGAAGTGCAGCTTCTCCGCGACCTGGCCGCGGCCCGGCATGCCCACCGGCACGTTGGCGGCGACCTTGCGGTCGAACTCGGAGTCCATCGAGTCGCCGAGCCGCAGCTCCAGACGGCCCAGGATCTGGTCCTTGAGCGCGGCGCGCACCTCCATGTAGCGGGAGGCGGTCAGGACGACGTGGATGCCGTAGCCGAGACCGCGGCTCGCGATGTCCTGGACGACGCCGTCGAGCATCTCGTAGTCGCCGCGGAAGGCGCCCCAGCCGTCGATGACCAGGAACACGTCGCCCCAGGCCTCGCCCGGCAGGTCACCGGCCGCGCGACGGCGGCGGTAGGTGCCGATGGAGTCGATGCCGTTGGCGCGGAAGAACTCCTCGCGCCGGTTCAGCACGCCCGCGACCTCCGCCACCGTACGCCGCACCCGCTCCGGGTCCAGGCGCGAGGCGATACCGCCCACGTGCGGCAGGTCGGAGACGGCCGACAGACCGCCACCGCCGAAGTCGAGCCCGTAGAACTGCACTTCGTTCGGGGTGTGGGTGAGCGCGAACGAGGAGATCATCGTGCGCAGCAGCGTCGACTTGCCGGACTGCGGGCCGCCGACGATCAGCATGTGGCCGGCCGCGCCGGAGAAGTCGCGGTACAGCACCTCGCGGCGCTGCTCGAAGGGCTTGTCGATGAGGCCGAGCGGCACGATGAGTCCGCCGGGGCGGGTGTACTCCGTCGCGTTCAGCCCGCGCTCCGCCGTCGTCGCGATCCCCGGCAGCAGCTGGTCCAGCGAGGGCGCGTCGTCCAGCGGCGGCAGCCACACCTGGTGGGCGGGGACGCCCTGCCCCTCCAGGCGGCGCACGATCACGTCGAGCACGGTGTCGGACAGCGCGTCGTCCTCGCCGCGGCTCCTGACCGCCGACGGGTCCGGCGCCGCGTAGACGACCGGCACCGGGGCTGCCGTGAACACCGCGGGGCGCCGCTCGATCGGCAGCGGGCCCACGGTCAGGTCCGGGCCGCCGGAGCGGTAGGTGCCCGACACATAGGCCGCCTTGAAGCGGACCATCTCGTCCGTACCGAACTTGAGGTAGCCCGAACCCGGCACCGACGGCAGGTGGTAGGCGTCGGGCACGCCCAGCGCCGTCCGCGACTCGGCCGCCGAGAAGGTCCGCAGACCCACGCGGTACGAGAGGTACGTGTCGAGGCCGCGCAGCTTGCCCTCCTCCAGGCGCTGCGAGGCGAGCAGCAGATGCACACCCAGGGAGCGGCCGATACGGCCGATCTGGATGAACATGTCGATGAAGTCGGGCTTGGCGGTGAGGAGTTCGGAGAACTCGTCGATCACCAGGACCAGTGAGGCGAGCGGCTCCAAGGGGGCACCCGCGGCGCGCGCCTTCTCGTAGTCGTGCATGTTGGCGTAGTTGCCCGCCGAGCGCAGCAGCTCCTGGCGGCGCTGGAGCTCGCCGCGGATGGCGTCGCCCATGCGGTCGACCAGGGTGAGGTCGTCCGCCAGGTTGGTGATGACCGCCGCCACGTGCGGCATCTGGGACATGCCGGTGAAGGTCGCGCCGCCCTTGAAGTCGGCGAGGACGAAGTTCAGCGTCTCCGAGGTGTGGGTGACCGCGAGGCCGAGCACCAGGGTGCGCAGCAGCTCCGACTTGCCGGAACCGGTCGCGCCGACGCACAGGCCGTGCGGGCCCATGCCCTCCTGCGCCGCCTCCTTGAGGTCGAGCATCACGGGCTGGCCGTCCTCACCCACACCGATCGGCACCCGCAGCCGCTCGGCCGTCGAGCGCGGTCGCCAGGTGCGGGCCACGTCGATGGAGCCGGCGTCGCCCAGGTTCAGCAGGTCCGTGAAGTCCAGGTTGGCGAGCAGCGGCTCGTCGTCGTCACCGCCGCCCATCTGGAGCGGGGCCAGCTGGCGGGCCAGCGCCTCGGCGGCCGGCAGCGACATCTGGTCCGGCACACCCTCGTACGCCATCCCGAAGCCCGACTCCAGGCGCAGCCGTCCCGGCCGCACGACCACCGAGAGGCCGCCGCGCGGCTCGTCGAGCTCGCCCGGCACCACCTCGATGATGGTGACGCCCTGCAACCCCTCGGCGGCGGCGAACGCCGAGTCCGGCGGCACCATCCCGCCGTCGAGGACCACCACCAGGTGCGGCTGGTCCAGAACCGGCTGGTTGTCCCGGCTGAACCGGGGCCGCCCGTCCAGCCTGCTGTGCAGCAGCAGCTCCAGCTCGCCCAGGTCGTCGCCGAACAGGCGCTTGGTGCCGGCGCCGTCGACCTGGCCCGGCACCTGGGTGTGCGGCAGCCACTTCGTCCAGTCCCAGCGCGCCACCGCGCCCGGCGCCGCCACCACGGCGACCATCAGGTCGTCGGGGGAGTGCAGCGTCACCAGCTGCGCCACCAGCGCGCGCGCCGCCGACCGGGCGGCGTCCGGGTCACCGGAGACCGTCACGTGGTAGAAGGCGCGCATCGAGACCGCCATCGGCAGCCCGTCCAGCGAGCCGTGCACCGCGAGGAACTGCTGCATCGCGCCCGCGCACAGCGGCTCCAGCTCGTCCACCGGCGCCGTCTCCGGCGCTATCAGCGGGGTCGCGAGCTGCTGGGCGCCCAGGCCGATCCGGGCCTGCCCGAAGTCGTCGTCGCCCACCCGGCGCTCCCAGACCCGCGAGCCCTCCGCGACCACCGACCACAACTGCTCGGGCGCCGGGTGCAGATACAGCTGCGCGTCGCGCTGGCGGCGCGCGGTCTTGCGCACCGCACGCCGGGTCTGGGCGAGGTACTTGAGGTAGTCGCGCCGGACATCGGCCATTTGCCCCTGCGCACCCTTGCGGAACTTCACCAGCTGCGCGACGACCATGGCCAGGGTGGACACCAGCATCAGCGCGCCCATGATCTTCATGAAGGGCGCCGAGTTCGGCATGAAGAAGAACACCACCGACGAGCCCATGCCGAGCATCGGCAGGAGCTGCATCAGCATCGACTCCTGCTGTCCCCGCGGCAATTCCGGCGGCGCCTCCAGCCGCAGCTCGTCCGAGGACACTTCGGGCGGCAAGGACCGCGGCGGGCGTTTGACGACGATCTGGCTCACCGGAGCATCAATCCCTCAATACGGACGGTCACTTGCGTTCCGGCGCCCCCGTGACCGCTCGTTTCAGGGGCTCCCTCCGCGCGACGGTGATCCTACTTGCAGCCTGTGACACCGGAGCCCGGTAGGGTGGCGCGCGCAGTGTGCGCAACCGCGAATCAGGGGGTCCGAGGACGTGAGTACGACCGCAGCGACAGGCTTCTGCCGGGTCACGGTGGTGGCGCCCGACAGTCGCATCGATGTGGCCCTCCCGGAGGACATCGCCGTCGCCGACGTCTATCCGGAGATCCTCCGGCTCACCGGGCAGACCCAGCCCGCGGGGGCGCCCACCGGCTACCACCTGGTGCGCCGCGACGGCACCGTCCTCGACGGCGCCCGCACCCTCGCCGCCCAGCAGGTCCTGGACGGGGAGCTGCTCAGCCTGCGCCCCTTCGCCGAGTCGCTGCCGCCCGCCGTCTTCGACGACGTCTCGGACGCCGTCGCCTCCGCGGTCACCCGCGACCGCCATCTGTGGAGCGACGACCTGCTGCGCTGGGCGGGCCTGGCCGGCGGTGTCCTGCTGCTCGTCCTGATGGGCTTCGTCCTCTGGTACGCCGACCCCGTCGACCACGACATGCACGGCCTGCCCGGCATCATCGCGGGCTCCGCCGGCCTGCTGCTCACCGCCTTCGCGGGGGTGCGGGCCCGGGTCTACTCCGACCGCGCCAGCGCCGTGGCCCTGGGCCTGGGCGCGCTGCCGCTGCTGCTGATCGCGGGCTCCGGCATCCTCGGCCCGGACAGCGGCGACGGCCCCGGCAAGCTCCAGTTCCTGCTCGGCTGCGTCACCGTCCTGGTCGCCTCGGTGTCCCTGGTCGTGCTCACCCCGAGCGGCGACGCCCCGTTCGTGGCGGCCACCTTCCTCGCGGCCACCGGCACCCTCGCCACCTTCGTTGCCATCCTCACCGAGTCCAGCGCCACCCGGACCGCCGCGGTCTGCGCCCCGGTCGCCATCGGCCTGGTCGCCTTCCTGCCGGGCCTGTCCGCCCGCTTCGCCCGGCTCCCCATCGGCTACGCCTCGCCGCGCAGCGCCGCCGCCGACGACTTCGGCGCCGAGCCCAGCAACGCGCCCGAGGCCCGCCCCGTCGACGCCGAGCGCATCGCCGCCCAGGCCCGGCGCGGCCACGAGATGCTGCTCGGCCTGGTCGGCGGCTGCGCCGCCACCGTGGTCGGCTCCGCCGCGGTCCTCGGCTTCTCGCACAACGTCTACGGCCAGCTCCTCGCCCTCACCGCCGGACTCGCCATGCTGCTGCGCGCGCGTCTGTTCCGCTACACCTCGCAGGTCGCCTGCGTCCTGGTGGCCGGGATCACCGCGATCGCCCTGCTGGTCCTCGGCCTGTCCCTGAACCCGCCCGGCGACCTGCTGTACGACTTCGTCCGCTACGGCGACCGCGGCTCCCTCGACATCCGTACGATCTGGCTCTCCGCGGCCGTCGCGGCCGGCGCCGCGCTGATCACCGCGATCGGCCTGGTCATCCCGAAGAAGGGCCTCTCGCCGTTCTGGGGCCGTACCCTCGACCTCGCCGAGGGCGCCGTGCTGCTCTCGCTGGTCCCGCTCTGCCTGGCCGTCCTGGACGTATTCGACCGGGCCCGCTCGCTCACCAGCGGCTGACCGGCCCGTACCGGCGCCCCGGGGACACGCCCGGGGGTGCGGGGGCCCCCGATCGGACGAGTCCCGACGTACTGGTACGCTGTGTGACGGCCGTTTGTGTACGCGTCTTCGGATTTCTTCTGGAGGCTGCGCCCAGCGGATCCCCGCCTCCCGAGTAACGGAAGCTCCCCTGAGACCAAGACCAGGGGCACTCGGTGGCACATCACGACTACGAGGAGTACCGAGTGTCTCTCGACGCCGCTACGAAGAAGCAGATCATGTCCGAGTTCGGCCAGAAGGAGGGCGACACCGGCTCCCCCGAGGTCCAGGTCGCCATGCTCTCCCGCCGCATCTCGGACCTGACCGAGCACCTCAAGACCCACAAGCACGACCACCACTCCCGTCGTGGTCTGCTGATCCTGGTCGGCCAGCGCCGCCGCCTGCTGCAGTACCTGGCCAAGAAGGACATCCAGCGCTTCCGTACGCTGGTCGACCGCCTGGGCATCCGCCGCGGTGCGGCCGGCGGCGCCAAGTAAGTCGCCGTGAAGGGAGCGGTTCCCACCTATTAGGGGGCCGCTCCCTTTGCTGTACGTGCGCGACGTACCGGACGCTCAGTACTCTGGTCGTACAACGCACCAAGGAATGAGGGAGAAGCCTCCTCCCGCCGCCGGTCCTCGGTAGTGGCCTCCGGGGAGAGAACGCCCCCGGATGCTTCGATCGAAGACCGGCCCGCAGCACAGGAGCGCTTCTCCGCTGACCGTCCCCCCGCCACACGGGCCCGGGGACGAAAGACGATGAGTATGGAGAAACCACTGGTGGAGAACGAGACCCACTACGCCGAGGCCGTCATTGACAACGGTTCCTTCGGCACCCGCACCATCCGCTTCGAGACGGGCCGCCTGGCCAAGCAGGCCGCCGGCTCCGCCGTCGCGTACCTGGACGACGACACGATGGTCCTCTCGGCCACGACCGCGTCCAAGAAGCCCAAGGACCAGCTCGACTTCTTCCCCCTGACGGTGGACGTCGAGGAGCGGATGTACGCGGCCGGCAAGATCCCCGGCTCCTTCTTCCGCCGCGAGGGCCGCCCCTCCGAGGACGCCATCCTCACCTGCCGGCTGATCGACCGCCCGCTGCGCCCGTCCTTCAAGAAGGGCCTGCGCAACGAGATCCAGGTCGTCGCCACGATCATGGCGCTCAACCCCGACCACCTCTACGACGTGGTCGCCATCAACGCCGCCTCCTGCTCCACGCAGCTGGCCGGCCTGCCCTTCTCCGGCCCGATCGGCGGCGTCCGCGTCGCGCTGATCCGCGGCCAGTGGGTGGCCTTCCCGACGCACACCGAGCTCGAGGACGCCGTCTTCGACATGGTCGTCGCCGGTCGCGCCCTCGAGGACGGCGACGTCGCGATCATGATGGTCGAGGCCGAGGCCACCGAGAAGACGATCCAGCTCGTCAAGGGCGGCGCCGAGGCGCCGACCGAGGAGGTCGTCGCCGCCGGTCTGGACGCCGCCAAGCCCTTCATCAAGGTGCTCTGCAAGGCCCAGGCCGAGCTCGCCGCCAAGGCCGCCAAGCCGACCGGCGAGTTCCCGGTCTTCCTCGACTACCAGGACGACGTCCTGGAGGCGCTCACCGCCGCGGTCAAGGGCGAGCTCGCCCAGGCGCTGACCATCGCGGGCAAGCTGGACCGCGAGGCCGAGCTGGACCGCGTCAAGGAGCTGGCCGCCGAGAAGCTCCTGCCGGCCTTCGAGGGCCGCGAGAAGGAGATCTCCGCCGCGTACCGCGCGCTGACCAAGAAGCTGGTCCGCGAGCGCGTCATCAAGGACAAGGTCCGCATCGACGGCCGCGGGATCACGGACATCCGTACCCTGGCCGCCGAGGTCGAGGCCATCCCGCGCGTGCACGGCTCGGCGCTGTTCGAGCGTGGCGAGACCCAGATCCTGGGCGTCACCACCCTCAACATGCTCCGTATGGAGCAGCAGCTGGACACCCTCTCCCCGGTGACCCGCAAGCGCTACATGCACAACTACAACTTCCCGCCGTACTCCGTCGGTGAGACCGGCCGCGTGGGCTCGCCCAAGCGCCGCGAGATCGGCCACGGCGCGCTCGCCGAGCGCGCGATCATGCCGGTGCTGCCGACGCGCGAGGAGTTCCCCTACGCGATCCGTCAGGTGTCCGAGGCCCTCGGCTCCAACGGCTCGACGTCGATGGGTTCGGTCTGCGCCTCCACCATGTCGCTGCTGAACGCCGGTGTGCCGCTCAAGGCCCCCGTCGCCGGTATCGCCATGGGTCTGATCTCCCAGGAGATCGACGGCAAGACGCACTACGTCGCCCTCACCGACATCCTCGGTGCGGAGGACGCGTTCGGCGACATGGACTTCAAGGTCGCCGGTACGAAGGAGTTCGTCACCGCCCTCCAGCTCGACACCAAGCTGGACGGCATCCCGGCCTCCGTCCTGGCCGCGGCCCTCAAGCAGGCCCGCGACGCCCGCCTCCACATCCTCGACGTGATGATGGAAGCGATCGACACGCCGGACGAGATGTCCCCGAACGCCCCGCGGATCATCACCGTCAAGATCCCGGTGGACAAGATCGGTGAGGTCATCGGCCCCAAGGGCAAGATGATCAACCAGATCCAGGAGGACACCGGCGCCGAGATCACGATCGAGGACGACGGCACCATCTACATCGGTGCCCAGGTCGGCTCGCAGGCCGAGGCGGCCCGCGCCACGATCAACGCGATCGCCAACCCGACCATGCCGGAGGTCGGCGAGCGCTACCTGGGTACGGTCGTCAAGACCACCACCTTCGGTGCCTTCGTCTCCCTGATGCCCGGCAAGGACGGTCTGCTGCACATCTCGCAGATCCGCAAGCTCGCCGGTGGCAAGCGCGTGGAGAACGTCGAGGACGTGCTCGCGGTCGGCTCCAAGGTGCAGGTCGAGATCGCCGAGATCGACTCCCGCGGCAAGCTCTCCCTGATCCCGGTCGTCGAGGGTGAAGAGGGCGACGAGACGAAGGACGACACCGACAAGTGACGTCCCGTAGCTCCAAGGCGACGGCCCGCACCTCCTCGGAGGCGCGGGCCGTCGCCCGTACCCAAACGCTTATCAAGGGCACGGGCGGCATCGGCACCGTCCGCCGTACGACCCTGCCCGGCGGCCTGCGCGTCGTCACCGAGACGCTGCCCTCCGTACGGTCGGCGACCTTCGGCATCTGGGTCCAGGTCGGCTCCCGTGACGAGACGCCCACGCTCAACGGCGCCACGCACTACCTGGAGCACCTCCTGTTCAAGGGCACGCGCAAGCGCAGCGCCCTCGACATCTCCGCCGCGATCGACGCGGTCGGCGGCGAGATGAACGCCTTCACGGCGAAGGAGTACACCTGCTACTACGCGCGCGTGCTCGACACCGACCTGCCACTGGCGATCGACGTCGTCTGCGACATGCTGAGCGGCTCCCTCATCCTCGAAGAGGACGTGGACGCCGAGCGCGGTGTCATCCTCGAAGAGATCGCGATGACGGAGGACGACCCGGGCGACTGTGTGCACGACCTGTTCGCGCACACCATGCTCGGCGACACCCCGCTGGGCCGCCCGGTCCTCGGCACCGTCGACACCATCAACGCGCTGACCCGGGCACAGGTCGCCCGCTTCTACAAGAAGCACTACGACCCGCGCCACCTGGTCGTGGCCGCCGCCGGCAACGTCGACCACGCCACCGTCGTACGCCAGGTGCGCCGGGCCTTCGAGAAGGCCGGCGCGCTGACGCAGACGGACGCGGTCCCGGTCGCCCCGCGCGACGGCGTCCGCACCCTGAAGACGGCCGGCCGGGTGGAACTCCTCAACCGCCGCACCGAGCAGGCGCACGTCGTCCTCGGCATGCCGGGCCTGGCCCGCACCGACGAGCGCCGCTGGGCGCTCAGCGTGCTGAACACGGCCCTGGGCGGCGGTATGTCGTCCCGCCTCTTCCAGGAGGTACGGGAGAAGCGCGGCCTCGCCTACAGCGTGTACTCGTACACCTCGGGCTTCGCCGACTGCGGTCTGTTCGGCGTGTACGCGGGCTGCCGGCCCAGCCAGGTCCACGACGTCCTGAAGATCTGCCGGGACGAGCTGGACCGGGTCGCCTCCGAGGGGCTGTCGGACGAGGAGATCGGCCGGGCGATCGGCCAGCTCTCCGGCTCGACCGTCCTCGGTCTGGAGGACACGGGCGCGCTGATGAACCGTATCGGCAAGAGCGAGCTGTGCTGGGGCACCCATATGTCGGTCGACGACATGCTGGCCAAGATAGCCGCGGTCACCCCGGACGACGTGCACGAGGTGGCCCGTGATGTGCTGGGCAGGCGTCCCTCGCTGTCCGTCATCGGCCCGCTGAAGGACAAGCAGGCCGACCGCCTCCACGAAGCGGTCTCCTGATCCGTACGCAATCCGTACGTACGTGTACGCAAGGACGTGAGGAAGCAAGATGAGCAAGCTGCGCGTGGCGGTTCTCGGCGCCAGGGGCCGCATCGGATCCGAAGCGGTCCGGGCCGTGGAAGCGGCCGAGGACATGGAGCTGGTGGCGGCCCTGGGCCGGGGTGACAAGCTGGAGGCGCTCGCCGACGCGGGCGCCGAGGTCGTGGTCGAGCTGACCACGCCCGCCTCGGTGATGGGCAACCTCGACTTCTGTGTGCGCCACGGCATCCACGCGGTCGTCGGCACCACCGGCTGGACCGAGGACCGCCTCGCGCAGCTCACCACCTGGCTGGACGGCTCGCCGTCCACCGGTGTGCTCATCGCGCCGAACTTCTCCATCGGCGCCGTCCTGACCATGAAGTTCGCGCAGCTCGCGGCCCCCTACTTCGAGTCGGTGGAGGTCGTCGAGCTGCACCACCCCAACAAGGTGGACGCGCCCTCCGGCACCGCCACACGCACCGCGCAGCTCATCGCGGCGGCCCGCGCCGAGGCGGGCGTCGGCCCCGCGCCGGACGCCACGGCGACCGCGCTGGACGGGGCGCGCGGCGCGGACGTCGACGGCGTCCCCGTCCACGCGGTCCGGCTGCGCGGTCTGCTGGCGCACCAGGAGGTCCTCCTGGGCGCCGAGGGCGAGACGCTGACGATCCGTCATGACTCGCTCCACCACAGCAGCTTCATGCCGGGCATCCTGCTCGGCGCGCGCCGCGTGGTGACCACTCCCGGCCTGACCTTCGGCCTGGAACACTTCCTCGACCTGAACTGAGCTGGACTGCCGGTCATGCGCGCAAAGATCACTTACTTCGTCACGGCTGCCGTCCTGGTCTTCTACTTCGTCCTGGTCGGCAGCCGGGGCGTGATGCTCATCCAGGACGGCAAGCTGATCACCGTCACCATGGGGTTCGCCGTCCTGGTACTGCCGCTGATCGGCATCTGGTTCCTCTGGGCCAACACCCGCTTCGTGACCCGGGCCAACGCCCTCGCCGCCGAGCTGGAGGCCGAGGGCGGCCTGCCGGTCGACGAGCTGGTCCGCACGGCGGGCGGCCGGATCGACCGCGACTCGGCGGACGCGGTCTTCGCCCGCCGCAAGGCCGAGACGGAGGACGCGCCGAACGACTGGCGCTGCTGGTTCCGGCTCGCGGTGGCCTACCAGGACGCCCGGGACACCCCGCGCGCCCGCAAGGCCATGCAGCGGGCGATCTCGCTGCGAGAGGCGGAGTAGCCCCGGCGCTTGGCGCCACCGGCGTCCAGAGCCAGGCCTCCGGTCAGACGCGTCCGTACTCCGCGCCCCACGCCTCCACCGTGTCGGCGGCACGGTCGAAGGCCTCCACACGTGCCAGGAAGTCCGCGTCGTGGTCGGTGAGCAGCGCGCCCAGCTGGGCACCGCCGCGCCGGGAGACGAGCAGCGCCTGACCCTGCACGGTCCTGGGCAGTCCCAGCCACCGCACCGGCTGCTGCACCGTCCGTACGTTCTCGATCTGCGGCCACGGCACCGTGACGGTGCTCAGGAAGCGGACGCGCCGCAGCCCGGCCCGGCTGACCCAGACGCCCATCCGCAGCATCCGCAGCGCCGACGCGATCACCAGGAGCGCGACGACCAGCACCACGACCGCCTCGGCCGGACCGCCCGTGAACGCCATGATCACCGCGGCGAGCAGCACGAACGAGGCGAGGAGCAGCAGCACCGCCGCGGCTGCGACCCGATAGGGGCCCGGCCGGTAGGGACGCCGCCAGCGGTCGTGGTCGTCGAAGGGCAGCGCGACGTCGTCGGCGGTCGCATCGAATGCGCGGTCGGCCGTCAGGAAAGGCAGGGGCACGACTGATCCTCACTCACAAGCACGCTCGATTGGCTGTGCCCGGTGAGGCTACCCAGGAGGCCGTCGGACGACCACCTCCGGGGGGCCATGCAGGTGCCTCCCACGCCATTCGGCCGAGGGGGAGGGGTCAGCGGCCGTTCGCTGCCTGCGGCTGCTGGGAGTGGGTGGGCGACTCGTTCGGCTGCAGGGCCGGCATGCCGAACAGGAGCGAGCCCGCGAGCCCGGCCGCCACGGTGAGCCCGATCAGCGTACGGCCCACTATGCGGCCGGCGCCGGCACGCTCGCGCGGCGGCGGGGCGACGTTGCTGCGGAAGCGGTCGGCATCGGCGACGAACGCGAAGGGGACGGGCTCACGCCGGCGAAACATGAGGGGCTTCTCCTTGCCAGTGGGGTTGTGCTCGAACTTTGGTGCGTCTACCCGTATAGACGCGCGAAGCTCGCAGTTGGTGCCCGAATCCGCCGAATTGCGCGTGCCACTTTTGGGCGGGCCCGGTAAGGGCACCCATGCCTGTCCGGCTAAGGTGGGCGCGCCCCAGCGAACGATCGGAAGGACCCGCGGTGCCCGACACACCCACCTCAGAACCCAAGCTCATGTTCCGTGGCGATGTCACGGTCGACTTGGTGAAGAGCTCGGCCACCGACTCCGATGTCCTGTGGGCTGCCCGTGTCTCGACGGCGGGTGAGAAGTCACTTGAGGAGCTTCAGAAGGACCCGGAGAGCTCCAAGGGCCTGATCAACTACCTGATGCGGGACCGCCACGGCAGCCCCTTCGAGCACAACTCGATGACGTTCTTCATCAGCGCCCCGATCTTCGTCTTCCGCGAGTTCATGCGGCACCGGGTGGGCTGGTCGTACAACGAGGAATCGGGGCGCTACAGGGAGCTGGAGCCGGTCTTCTACGTCCCGAACGATGACCGGAAGCTCGTGCAGAAGGGCCGCCCGGGCAAGTACGAGTTCGTCGAAGGCACTGTGGGCCAGCACAAGCTCGTCAGTGAGGCCATGGAGCGTTCGTACCGCGAGGCGTACGAGGCGTACCAGGAGATGCTCAACGAGGGCGTGGCCCGCGAGGTCGCCCGCGCGGTGCTCCCGGTCGGCCTGTTCTCGTCGATGTACGCGACGTGCAACGCCCGGTCCCTGATGCACTTCCTGGGCCTGCGCACCCAGCACGAGCAGGCGAAGGTGCCCTCGTTCCCGCAGCGGGAGATCGAGATGGTCGGCGAGAAGATGGAGGAGCACTGGGCGAAGCTCATGCCCCTCACCTACGCCGCCTTCAACGCCAACGGCCGCGTCGCCCCGTAAGTGGCGCGAATCCGCCCACACAAGCACAGATGTACGAATAGGCCGCGCAAAGTGTCCGTATTGCGGCGTTTCGTGAAGTTCATCTAGGCTGATCAAACGGACCCGGCACTGCTTGAACCCCCGAGCAGGCAGTGCCGGGCTCCCTCTGCCACGTCCCCCGAGGGGACACCCGGCGCTGAGCAGCGAGTAGCGTGTTACCCATGGCTCCGATCTCCACTCCGCAGACCCCCTTCGGGCGGGTCCTCACCGCCATGGTCACGCCCTTCACGGCGGACGGCGCACTCGACCTCGACGGCGCCCAGCGGCTGGCCGTCCACCTGGTCGACGCAGGCAACGACGGACTGATCGTCAACGGCACCACCGGCGAGTCCCCGACCACCAGCGACGCGGAGAAAGACCAGCTCGTACGGGCCGTACTGGAAGCGGTCGGAGACCGGGCCCACGTCGTCGCGGGCATCGGAACCAATGACACGCGTCACACCCTGGAACTGGCCCGCACGGCCGAGCGCTCCGGCGCACACGGCCTGCTCGCCGTGACGCCGTACTACAACAAGCCCCCTCAGGAGGGCCTGTACCGGCACTTCTCGGCCATCGCCGACGCCACCGAGCTCCCGGTGATGCTCTACGACATCCCCGGCCGCAGCGGTGTCCCGATCGACACCGAAACCCTCGTGCGCCTCGCCGAGCACCCGCGTATCGTCGCCAACAAGGACGCCAAGGGCGATCTGGGCCGTGCCAGCTGGGCCATCGCCCGCTCCGGCCTCGCCTGGTACTCCGGCGACGACATGCTCAACCTGCCGCTGCTCTCGGTCGGCGCGGTCGGCTTCGTCTCGGTCGTCGGCCATGTGGTCACCCCCGAGCTGCGCGCCCTCCTCGACGCCTACCTCTCGGGCAACGTCCAGAAGGCCACCGAGATCCACCAGCGACTGCTCCCGGTGTACACGGGCATGTTCCGTACCCAGGGAGTGATCACCACCAAGGCCGCCCTGGCCCTCCAGGGCCTGCCCGGCGGCCCGCTGCGACTGCCGATGACCGAACTGACGGCGGAGGAGACCGCCCAGCTCAAGGTCGATCTGGCGGCCGGCGGGGTACAGCTTTAGCTCCCACTGGGTAAAGCTGTCACCACAGACTTCACAACTGAATAAGAAGAACCAAACAGACAACAGCAAGTGCACGAATGTCATGCGCGCCACGTGCCCGACAGGCACGTGGCGTGCGTGGTGAGGAGAGTCTTTTGAGTCATCCGCATCCTGAACTCGGTACCCCGCCGAAGCTTCCCAAGAACGGCCTGCGCGTCACGCCGCTCGGTGGTCTCGGTGAAATCGGCCGGAACATGACGGTCTTCGAGTACGGCGGTCGCCTGCTCATCGTCGACTGCGGCGTCCTCTTCCCGGAGGAGGAGCAGCCCGGCGTCGACCTGATCCTGCCGGACTTCAGCAGCATCAGGGACCGCCTCGACGACGTCGAGGGCATCGTGCTCACGCACGGCCACGAGGACCACATCGGCGGCGTCCCCTATCTCCTGCGCGAGAAGCCGGACATCCCGCTGATCGGCTCCAAGCTGACCCTCGCGCTGATCGAGGCGAAGCTCCAGGAGCACCGCATCCGCCCGTACACGCTGGAGGTCGTCGAGGGCGACCGCGAGCGCCTGGGCCCCTTCGACTGCGAGTTCATCGCCGTCAACCACTCCATCCCGGACGCCCTCGCGGTGGCCATCCGCACCCCCGCGGGCCTGGCCGTCGCCACCGGCGACTTCAAGATGGACCAGCTCCCGCTCGACGGGCGCCTCACCGACCTGCACGCCTTCGCGCGGCTGAGCGAGGAGGGCATCGACCTCCTCCTCTCCGACTCGACGAACGCCGAGGTCCCCGGGTTCGTACCGCCGGAGCGGGACATCTCCAACGTCCTGCGCAACGTGTTCGCGAACGCCGACAAGCGGATCATCGTGGCCAGCTTCGCCAGCCATGTGCACCGCATCCAGCAGATCCTGGACGCCGCCCACGAGTACGGCCGCCGGGTCGCCTTCGTCGGCCGCTCGATGGTCCGCAACATGGGCATCGCGCGCGACCTCGGCTATCTGCGGGTCCCCGCGGGCCTTGTCGTGGACGTCAAGACGCTCGACGACCTGCCGGACGACGAGGTCGTGCTGGTCTGCACCGGTTCGCAGGGCGAGCCCATGGCCGCGCTCTCGCGCATGGCCAACCGCGACCACCAGATCCGGATCGTCCCGGGCGACACGGTGATCCTCGCGTCGTCCCTGATCCCGGGCAACGAGAACGCGGTCTACCGCGTCATCAACGGCCTGACCCGCTGGGGCGCGAACGTCGTCCACAAGGGCAACGCCAAGGTGCACGTCTCGGGCCACGCCTCGGCCGGCGAGCTGTTGTACTTCTACAACATCTGCAAGCCGAAGAACCTGATGCCGGTCCACGGCGAATGGCGCCACCTGCGGGCGAACGCGGAGCTCGGAGCCCTCACCGGCGTCCCGAAGAACCACATCGTCATCGCCGAGGACGGCGTGGTCGTCGACCTGGTCGACGGCGCCGCGAAGATCGTCGGCAAGGTCCAGGCCGGTTACGTGTACGTGGACGGCCTCTCGGTCGGCGACGTCACCGAGTCCTCGCTCAAGGACCGTCGCATCCTCGGGGACGAGGGCATCATCTCCGTCTTCGTCGTCTTCGACGCGTCGAGCGGCAAGATCGTGAGCGGTCCGACGATCCAGGCGCGCGGTTCCGGCATCGAGGACTCGGCGTTCAGCCCCGTGGTCTCGAAGATCGAGGAAGCGCTGAACAAGTCCGCCCAGGACGGCGTCGTCGAGCCCCACCAGCTCCAGCAGCTGATCCGCCGCTCGGTCGGCAAGTGGGTCTCCGACACGTACCGTCGGCGCCCGATGATCCTCCCTGTGGTCGTCGAGGTCTGACGACCCGTCGGGTACTGACGGCGTACGCCCGGAGCGGGGCCCCTCGATTTGCATCGGGGCGCCCCGCTCCAGTACGTTTACATCTCCTCCAGACGGGAACCCGGTACCTTCGTGTGCCTCCCGCGTCCATGACGCGGGGTCAGGGAAACCGAACGGGAGGGAAATTCCGACTCAGGACTTCTGATAAAGTCGGAACCGCCGGAAAGGGAAACGCGAAAGCGGAAACCTGGAAAGCGAATCCCGCCGACAGGGAATCGGACACGAAAGAGTCTGATAGAGTCGGAAACGAAGGAAGCGCCCGGAGGGCCCGGAAACGGGAACGAAGGAAGCGTCCGTACCTTGAGAACTCAACAGCGTGCCAAAAGTCAACGCCAGATTGACAACCCCGGCCTGCCAKTGATGGYGGGTTGGAGGTTCCTTTGAAAAGTCCTGCCGGCCCTTGTGGCGGGTAGGCAACAACACAGCGAGGACGCTGAGGACGACTGGTCTTATTCCGACCTGGTCGTTCCGCTCTTTCGTGGTGTGCACCCGATTACGGGTAAACATTCATGGAGAGTTTGATCCTGGCTCAGGACGAACGCTGGCGGCGTGCTTAACACATGCAAGTCGAACGATGAACCACTTCGGTGGGGATTAGTGGCGAACGGGTGAGT